>DASVQP010000045.1 GCA_036389135.1 Longimicrobium sp. | reverse complement strand
TATACTGCCCCCTGTCCCAGTCAGACCACTGTTAAGACAGTAGAATAGCTGTCGGAGGTGGAACGATGAGCAACGGACCGGATGAGCAGAATCCACGGCGCTGGACCGCGAAACGACGCGCCGCCCTCGTGGTCGATATTCTGCGTGGCAGTACGACCGTGGTTGAGGCAGCCCGCGCCCATGGCCTCACGGTTGCGGAGATTGAGCAATGGAAAGAACGCTTCCTCACGGGTGCCGAAAATGCGCTCCGGGCGAAACCGCTGGATGAGGAGGCGCTCAAGGAGCAGGAGATCAAGCGGCTCAAGCAGAAGGTGGGTGAGTTGGTCATGGACCTGGACATTCTGAAGGAGGCCACGAAAGCAAACCCTTCGTGGCGGCAGATGTCCGACGAGTAAGCGCGGTGCTTCCCACCGCCTCGCTCCGCCACATCTGCCGCGTCCTCGACGTGCCGCGCTCGGCGCTGTATCAATCCGCAGCTCGTGCGTCTGCACCTGCTACAACAGGCACCACGGCGCTGGACGACCCGGTGATCCGCCGCATTCGCGATCTCATTCACGCGCATCCGACCTACGGCTACCGGCGAATCTGGGCCTTGTTACGCTTTGGGGACCAGCTGGTGATCAACCGGAAACGGGTCTACCGCCTGATGCGGCGCAAGCGCTGGCTGGTGGGTCAGCGGCAGGTGACACCCAAGCCGCGGGTCAAACGGCGGCGCAGTGTGGCGCAGCGGCGCAATGAGCGGTGGGCGATGGATGTGACGCATATCGCGGTTGGGCGTGACGGCTGGGCCCACCTCACGGCCGTCATTGATTGTTACGATCGCGAACTGGTCGGCTTTGAGTTTGCGTTGCGGGGCCGCGCGAAGGAAGCGGAACGGGCGTTGGAAGCAGCCTGTTTGCAGCGCTTCGGAACCATTCGCCCGAGCGGGAACACGCCCATCATTCGGAGTGACAATGGCCTCATCTTCCAGAGCCGACGATTCCGCGATGCCTGCGCCTTCTATCGGCTCGACCAGGAGTACATTACGCCGTACACACCCGAACAAAATGGTCTGATTGAGCGTTTTTTTCGCAGCCTGAAAGAGGAGTGTGTGTGGCAGCACACCTTCGAGAGTTTTGCCGAGGCGACGGGAGTGATCAGTGCCTGGATCACCTGGTACAACGAAGGGCGGCCGCATCAAGCGCTCGGGTATCAGAGTCCCAAACAATTCCAACAACAGCATCAACAACAAGCGGCTTGAGTGGTTTGACAGCGGGGGTGCATTACAGCCGGTCGCTGCGCGGGGTGATCATGCGGATGCGGAGGTGGCTCGCGCCGTCCGTCTAACCGTTCGTCGTCGAAGAACTGAATCCCGAGCAGCGCGGGGAATCGTCTGCGAACAGCTGGAGGCTGGCGTCTGTGGCCCGGACGTTCCACCCTCCGGCTTTTTGCGTGTTCTGGAGGTGTTCATGCGGGTCCATGTCCCAATGTATGGCGTTCCTGGCGTCCTGCGCCCCGCCCTGCCACGCGCAGCAGCGTCGTGGACGATAGCTCATCGGAGCGTAGCTCCCAGGCCGATCGCAGGGATGATCCGCCGCCGGCAGCGCGGTCAGAGTCTGGTCGAACTGGCGCTGGTGCTGCCGATCCTCCTCGGGCTCGTGTTCGACGCCATCGGCGTGCTCCAGGTGCTGCTGACCCACTACACCGTGGAGCAAGCCGCCCGCGCGGCGGCGCATCAGGCCGCGATCGACGGCGGCTGGAGCCAACAAGCCCGCATGAC
>DASVQP010000044.1 GCA_036389135.1 Longimicrobium sp. | reverse complement strand
AACCCTTCCAATCGCCTTCCAGGCATGGCGCCTACCTGTCTCCCGAGCCGAAGCCGTACGTGCTCGGACCGGCACCGTCCGGCTGGCCGATGCCGCCGACGTTGTAGATCGGCAGACGGCGCGCGTCCAGCTCCTGGGTGGGCGTCGGCCAGTGGACGGCCGTGCCCTCGGGAAGGTCACCCCACCCGCGCGAATCGAAGTACCACGCGCCGTACGTGGTGTACGCGATCTCCATCCGCTTCTCCCACTTCATCGCCTCCATGATGTTGCCGCAGGAGGTGGTGGTGAAGGTGGGGCCCACCGGCACGCGCGGCACGCAGTTGGCCCCGCCCGGCACCGGCTGGGTGGCCGTGGTCACCACGCCCGTGAGCGCCGGCAGCCCGCTGGTGGTGCGGGTGCGGTCGATGAGGGTGGCCGCCGCCGCGATGTTGCCGCGGCGGATGTGCCCCTCGGCGGCCAGCATGTCGTTCTCCGCCCGCGTGAAGACCGGGAAGTTGCCGATGCGCGAGGCCGACGCGAAGGCGCGGAAGCGGTAGTGGTCGTAGTACGACACCTGCCACCCGCTCGCCCCCTGGTCCAGCGAAGGGTCGCGGTTCCGGAAGTAGCGGCGGATGGTGTCGCCCGTGGCCGGGTTCGTCGCCGGCGCACCCTGGCCCACCGCCACCTGCGCCGCGCGCGTGGCGCCGCGCGGGAAGCGCAGGTCGGGCGTCACGATCACGAACGGCGTGCGGGCGTTGCGCGGCGTGGAGATCCAGCTGTCGTAGCCGCCGCTCACGTCCGCCATGCCGATAATGTAGTACGGCATCTGGTGCCAGTTGCTGTCGCGGTAGTGCAGGTCCACCGCGAGCCACCGGTAGTCCCACCCGGCGGAGGGGCTCATCGACACCATCAGGTCGCTCGTGATGCCGGCCGTGGCGTCGGCGATCACCGCGTTCCAATCGACGGCGTTGCGCTCGGCGGGGTTCCGCGCCACGCCGGCACGCATGCGCGCCCGGTAGGAGCGGATCACCTGGGAGAAGCGCGACATCGGCACCTCGGCGCCCGACACCCCGTTCAGCCACCCGGCGGCCGGGAGTGGCGAAGTGCCGGCCATGCCCGCGTACACCAGCGCCGAGTCGAGCTGCGCCAGCGCGTACGCGTTCACCGCCTGGTACCCTTCCAGCGGAGCAACGTCCTGCGCGGCGTCGGTCGGCCGGGGGACCCCCGTCGAGTCGTAGGTCAGCGACAGGTTGCCCAGCGACACGCCGTAGGTGAAGTGCGCCCACGCCTTCAGGCGGTTCAGGTCGCCCGCGGCGTTCGCCCCGGTCAGCGCGAATCCGGACCCCTTGATGCGGGCCAGGATGTCCGACGAGTTGCGGGCGACGGACGAGAGCCGGGAGAAGTCCTGGAAGTTCTCGTCCTGGTACTGCGCGCCGCGGGCGTTGTCGATCCCCTGGCGCGGCAGGTTGCCGCGCACCAGGCCGTTGTTGCCCAGCAGCGCGGTCGTCTCGAACGCCATCGCCAGCATCCCGATGTGGGTGCGGGCGTTGCCGCCCAGCGTGGCGTTGTTGATCGACTGGAACTGCGCCGACGCGAGGCTCTGCACGTCGCTGGGCGAGCCCAGCACGCGGCCGCGGTCGGGGTTGTTCTCGTTGTCCACATCGAGGATGTCGCTGCATCCCGCCAGGCCCACGGCGAGTGTGGCTCCCATCAGGTACCGGATCAATCGCATTTGCGGTACTCCTTCCTTCCGCATGGGAGTAGGCATCAGAAGTTGGTGCTGACGACGAACGAAACGGAGCGCAGCTGCGGGAAGGTGAAGGCGTCGATCGCGTTCACGAGCCCGCTTCCGGACTGGCTCTCGGTGCTGTTCAGGCCCACCTCGGGGTCGAAGCCCCGGTAGTCGGTCCAGGTCTTCAGGTTGCGGCCCACGGCGCTGATCGTCCACGAGCCACGGTTGCCGAACACGCGGCCCAGGCGGTACGACGCCGAGACCTCGCGCAGCTTCACGTAGCTGGCGTCTTCCACGAAGCGGCTGTTGGCCGCCAGCACGTCGTAGAACCCGCCGATCCCGCCGGTGTCGCCCGCACGGTAGTAGTAGCCGATCGGCTTGGCCTCATCCACGCCCACGCCGGCCTGGTCGGCGTCTTTGGAGAGGAAGTCCAGGTACGACCAGTGGCGCCCCTGGTTGTACGCGCTCTGCCCAAAGGCGCCTTCCACCAGCCCGTACACCGCCAGCCTGCGGAACTCAAAGGTGTTCGCGACCCCGATGCGGTAGTCCGGGAGCGCGTGGCCCAGAGGCCGCTGCTCCGGCGAGTTGTTGGCGTCGCGGATCACCATCGGCATCCCCCACGACGTCTGCACGCCGTACGGGGCCTGGCCGGCGGGAAGCACCGCGTTCCACATGTTGTTGGTGATGCCCATCCCCGGGTTGTTCCCCGCGCCAACCCACACCAGGTACCCTTCGCTGTTCGTTTGGAAGGCGCTGGTGGGGGAGCCGCACTGGTTCCGGAACGACTCCGGAAGCTGGTCGCAGCGCGTCATGAACTCGCGCCCGTAGAAGGTGCCGTACCGCACCCCTTCCTCAATGCGCATGATGGTGTTCGTCCCCTGCTGATCCGTGCCGATGTTGAAGGGCGGCACGTACAGCTTCTCCACGACGGCCCGGTTGCGCGTGTAGTTCACGCGGCTCGTCCAGGTGAGCTCACGCCCCTGGATGACCGGCAGCGAGAGCGAAGCCTCGATGGTCTTGTTGCGGAGCTCGCCCGCGTTCTGCCACTGCTGGGGGAAGCCGCTGGCGGCGAACACCGGAACCGGAAGGATCTGGTTCTTGGACAGCGAGTTGGCGTAGCCCAGCGTCAGGCCGAAGCGGTTCAGCAGCTCCACGTCGAGCCCCACCTCGCGCTCTGTCACCACCTCGGGGCGGAGCTGCGCGTTGCCCAGCGTGGCCGGCAGCAGGGCGCCGCCCGCGCCGATGGAGAACGTCTCGTACTGCGCCGCGAAGGAGGGCACGTTGCCGGCGGTGCCGTACGAGCCGCGCACCGTGAAGGCGCTGATGACTTCCGACGGGAACCAGCTCTCGCGGGCCATCAGCCACGCCGCGGAGGCGCGCCCGTACGTCTGCCAGCGGTTGTCCTCGCCGAAGCGCGAGCTGCCGTCGCGCCGCACGGCGAAGTCGAAGGTGTAGCGGTCCAGGAAGTCCAGGAACGCGCCGCCCGAGAAGCTCATCTGGCGCGTGCTGTTCTCGGCCGAGACGATCGCGAGCTGCTGCGTGGCGTTGGCGCCCGCGCGGACGTTCTCCACGCGCAGGTAGCGCCCCGTGATGTTGCGGTTGTCGAAGTCCTGCTGCTCGTACAGCCAGCGTCCCGTGATGCGGGTGTTGAGCTTCGACCAGATGTCCGGGCGCAGCGTGATGCCGGCGCTCCCGTTCATCGACTGGTCGTTGCGCACGCCGTTGTACACGAGGCCGTTGTTGGTCAGCTCGTTGAAGGTGGGCGTGCGGAAGCCCTTGTTGGCGAACTGCTCGTAGGTGGTGTTCAGCCGGTCGACGCTGAAGTTGGCGTCGGACTCCAGCCACTCCACCGGGGCGTACTTCACCGTGGCGCCCAGCAGGTAGCGCCAGCGCACGTCCATCCGCTCGCTGTTCTCAAGGAAGTAGAGCGGGTTCTCGTTCTGGGTGCCGCCGCTGCCGAGGTTCGGGCGGATGAAGAGGCGGCCCAGCGTGTCGCGCTGCGTGATGTCGTTGGAGGCCGGCACGCGCGTGAGGCGGAAGAACGGACCGTTCCCTTCCTCGGCGTTGAAGCCGTCCTGCGTGCTGCGGCTGATGTACGTGTTCAGGTCCACCGACCACTGGTTGTTGATCTGGTGCCCCAGGTTCACGCGCGCGTTGCCGCGCTCGTAGCCCTGCAGCCCCATGATGGCGCCGCCCTGCTTGGTGTGGCCCGCGCTCGCGAAGAACGAGGTGGACCCCGACCGGCCGGACATGGAGAAGTCGTTCAGCATGAGCGGCTTCGGGTCCACCAGCTGGTCCACGGCGTTGTACGTGGTGCCGGGGTAGCGGCTGGAGACGAAGGCGCGGCGCAGCACGTCGCCCGCGATCGACGAGCCCGGGTCCACCGGAAGGCCGGCGGGGCTCAGCGCGAAGTCGCCCGGCGCGTTGTTGATGCGGGCCTGCTCCGCGCGGTAGTCCAGCGTGCGCGAGCAGACGTTGCTGGAGCCGTACGGGTCGATGGCGCAGAAGCGCGTCCCCGTCTCGTCCATGAGGTACGCGTGGTTGCGCGCGATGCCGAAGTCGCGCTCCACGTCGTTGACGCCGTACTCGGAGCGCGCGTTGAAGCGCACGCCGCCTTCCTTGCCCCGCCTGGTGGTGATGCTGATGACGCCCGAGGCGGCGCGCGAGCCGTACAGTGTGGCGGCGGCCGCGCCCTTCACCACTTCCACGCTCTCGATGTCCGCCGGGTTGAGGTCGGCGATGCTCCCGCTGAGCACCACGCCGTCCACGATGTACAGCGGCTCCTGGCTGCGGCCAGACGCGTTGATGGAGGTGGGGCCGCGCAGCAGCACCTGCGGCGCCACGCCCGGACGGCCGCTCACGGTGGCGATGTTCGCCCCCGGCACCTTGCCCTGCAGCTGGCTCAGCGGGTTGACCGCCTGCACCGGCATCTGCGACGCTTCCACACGCGACACGGTGAAGGGCACCTTGGCGCGCTCGGTGGCGCCGCCGCTGACGCCCGTGGCCACGATCCCCTCGAGCTCAAGGATGTCGGTGCCGAGCTGGAAGTTCTGGGTCAGGTTGGCGCCGGGGCTCAGCGTCACCGTGCGGGTGGACTGCGCGAGGCCCACGCGCGAGGCGGAGATCGCCACCTGCTGGCCGGTGCGCAGGCGGCCCGCGGGGATCACCAGGCGGTAGGTGCCGTTCGCGGTGGTGGCGGTGCTGATGCCGAGCGTGTTGATGCGCACGGTCACGCCGCTCTCGGGCGCGCCCGCCGAGTTCGTCACACGTCCGGTCACGGTGGCGGGCTCCTGCCCTGCCAGCGGAGCGGACGCCGTGGCTGCGGCGACCACCGCCGCGAAAAGCCAACGGGTTGTTTTCATTCCACGTCCTCCTGGAACGCGCCGGCTCTGTGTGCCGGCGGTCGGTTTCGGTTTGGTCGCGGCGGTTGCCGGGACCCTGCGCACGGTGTGATCTGCGACGGATGGAGATGCTGCCGGCGCGTGGCGCTACGAGAGGGGTGTGGTGCCGTTGACCTCCTGGCAGAGATCGTTGGGGGGGGAAACAATGGAGGCAGCCCGGGGGGCCGCTCTCCGAACAAACAGATGGGGCTTGTTGGGCTAGACTGATACGGGAACTCGTACCATACTGGGAGGTTAGCGGTACGTTAGCGGCACCCCCCCAACGCGTCAAGACCCGTCTGTGACACGGAGGGAATCGGCGATTGAACGAACTTTGCACAGACCCGCGGATGCCCTCCCTCCGGCGGCGCAACGGCCGTCCGGCACGAGCTTTACATCGGCGGCTCCGTTCGGTATGATTTCGGTTCTATGAAAGATCGCATCGTCATCCGTGGGGCCCGGCAGCACAACCTCAAGAACCTGGACCTCGATCTCCCGCGCCGCGCGGTGATCGTGGTCACGGGGCCCTCGGGGTCGGGGAAGTCGTCGCTCGCCTTCGACACGGTGTACGCCGAGGGGCAGCGGCGCTACGTAGAGTCGCTGTCGACGTACGCCAAGCAGTTCCTCGACCGCATGGAGAAGCCGGACGTGGACCGCGTGGACGGCATCTCGCCGGCGGTGGCCATCGAGCAGCGGAACCCCACCAAGACCTCCCGCTCCACCGTGGGCACGGCCACCGAGGTCTACGACTACCTCCGGCTGCTGTGGGCGCGCGTCGGCCGCACCTACTGCCCCGGGCATCCCGGCCTTCCCTGCGGCCGCGAGATCCGGCCAGACAGCGTGCAGACCGCCACCGACGCGGTGCTGCGCCTTCCGGAGGGGACGCGCGCCATGGTGTGCTTTCCGCTCCCCCTTTCCGCCCGCGTGACGCACGCGCTGGTGGTGGAGAACCTGCGCGCGCTGGGCTTCGTGCGCGTGCTGGCGAACGGCGCGGAGATGCACCTGGACGAGCTCCCCGCGGGCACCGACCTCACCGCGGCCGGCGAGCTGCTGGTGGTGGTGGACCGCGTAAAGGTGGATGCCGAGCAGTCCGGCCGCCTGGCCGACTCGCTGGGCACCGCCTTCACCGAGGGCGAGGGGGAGGCGGTGGTGGTGCCGGTGGGGATGAAGCCGCTCCGCTTCACCGACCGCTTCCGCTGCCCGGAGCACCCGGAGATCGAGTTCGCCAACCCCACGCCGCAGCTCTTCTCCTTCAACAACCCGTACGGGAGCTGCCCGGAGTGCACCGGCTTCGGCGCGGTGCTGCGGCTGGACGAGTCGCTGATCGTGTGCAACCCGGCCCGCTCGCTCGCCGAGGGCGCCGTGGATCCCTGGCGGATGCCGCGCTACGAGGCCAAGCGGAAGAAGCTGGCCGACTTCGCGCGCAAGGAAGGCGTCTCGGTAGACGCGCCGTGGCAGGATCTGCCGCAGGAGTTCCGGCACAAGGTGCTGCACGGGGTGCGCGGCTTCCAGGGCGTCATCGACTTCTTTGAAGACCTGGAGGAGAAGCGCTACAAGGCGTACATCCGCGTCTTCATCCGCCAGTACCAGAGCGCGCGCACCTGCCCGCTGTGCGACGGCGCCAAGCTGCGGCCGGAGGCGCTGCGCATCCGCGTGGCGGGGCGCACCATCGCCGAGGTTTCGGAGCTGCCGCTGGCGCAGCTCCGGCCCTGGGCGGCGTCGCTGCGCGGCGCCGTTCCCTCCGGCGGCGGCGCGGAGTGCCCCCCCGCCCTCCTCTCCGAGCAGGAGCGCGGCATAGCCGAGACGATCCTCAAGGAGCTGGAGTCACGAATCGGTTTCCTGAACGACGTGGGGCTCGGCTACCTGACGCTGGAGCGGCAGACGCGCACCCTTTCCGGCGGCGAGGCGCAGCGCATCTCCCTTTCCAACGCGCTGGGGAGCCGGCTGGTGGATACGCTGTACGTGCTGGACGAGCCCACCATCGGCCTGCACCCGGCGGACAACGACCGGCTGCTGGCCCTTCTGGTACGGCTGCGCGAGGGCGGCAACACCGTGCTGGTGGTGGAGCACGACCCCGAGGCCATGCGCATGGCCGACCACATCGTGGAGCTGGGGCCGGGGAGCGGCGAGCTGGGCGGCCAGCTCGTCTTCCAGGGGACGCTCGACGAGATCATGCACGCGGACACCCTCACCGGCCGCTACCTCAGCGGCCGCGAGGAGATCGCCATTCCGGAGCGGCGCCGCCCCACGCGCGGCCCGCGCATCCGCATCGAGGGCGCCACCGAGCACAACCTGCGCGGCGTGTCGGTGGAGATCCCGCTGGGCGCGCTGACGGTGGTGAGCGGCGTGTCCGGATCGGGAAAGAGCACTCTGGTCCACGACGTCCTCTATCGCGCCCTCGAGCGTGAGCTCTCCGGCGGCGAGACGAGCGCCAAGCGGCACATGGGCGAGGGGGTGGGCGCCTACGAGCGGATGAGCGGCACCGGCGGCATCCGCGAAGTGGTCCTGGTGGACCAGAGCCCCATCGGCCGCACCCCCCGCTCCAATCCGGTCACCTACATCAAGGCATGGGACGAAGTCAGGCGCATTTTCGCCTCCCTGCCGGACTCGGTGCAGCGCGGGCTCACGCCGGGCCACTTCTCCTTCAACGTCACGGGCGGGCGCTGCGAGGCGTGCAAGGGCGAGGGGCAGGTGGAGGTGGAGATGGTCTTCATGGCGGACGTCTTCGTGCCGTGCGAGATCTGCGGCGGCGCGCGCTTCAAGCCGGAGGTGCTGGACGTGCGCTTCAAGGGGCGCAACGTCCGCGACGTGCTGGAGATGACGATCGACCAGGCGATCCGCTTCTTCATCCACGAGGACCGGCTGGGCCAGGCGCTCTGGCACCTGCAGCAGGTGGGGCTCGGCTACCTGCGCCTGGGCCAGCCCGCGCCCACGCTCTCCGGCGGCGAGGCGCAGCGCATCAAGGTGGCGCGCGAGCTGGCGCTGGGGGCGCGGCGCGGCGGCAAGAAGCTGTACGTGCTGGACGAGCCCACCACCGGCCTGCACATGGACGACATCCGCAAGCTGCTGCGCGTGCTGGACGACCTGGTGGACGCCGGGCACACGGTGGTGCTGATCGAGCACAACCTGGACGTCATCAAGACGGCGGACTGGCTGATCGACCTGGGGCCCGGCGCCGGCCCGGACGGCGGCCTCGTGGTGGCGATGGGGACGCCGGAGGATGTGGCACGCGTGCCGGAGAGCGTCACGGGGCGCTACCTCGTTCCGCTGCTGGAGCGGGCCGGCGCGGGCGCGGCCTGAGCAAACAGCAGGTCTCACGCGGAGGCGCGGAGACGCGGGGAGGGCTTCAGGCGCCTCTCCGCGGCTCCGCGCCTTCTCGTTTCCAGATGCAGTTCGCGAGACGGCGCGGATCAGCTACTGGCACGTGCGGGTGATACAGGGTGGGGCGGAAGCGCACCACAATGGTGCGGGCTTTTCGGGGCGCCTAAAATCTAAACCCATCCGCGACAAGCACTTAGCCCGGAAACAAATGCGGCACCGGACGTGCCTTGTGGGGAGGCCGTCCACCGAGGTGCAGTGCGAGTGCCCATTCTGGTGCATCGCCGCAAGATCCTTTCGCTACGAGGTCGTCCCCATGAAGCGCAGCCTGGCCCTCCTGCCGTTCCTCGCTCTCGCCGCCTGCTCGGACAGCTCCGACGTGGTGACCGGCGCGACTCCGTCCGATGCGCCCGTGTTGTCGGCCGCCTCCGGCGGCGCGATTGAAGGCTCCTACATGGTGATCCTCAACGAGGGCGCCGATCCCCGCTCGGTGGCGGCGGTGGCCGGGGTCAACCCGCGCTACGTGTACAGCGCGGCCGTCAACGGCTTCGCCGGCACGCTGAACACCGGGCAGCTCAACGCCCTGCAGCACAACCCGAACGTCCGCTACATCGAGCAGGACGGCATCGCGACGGCCTCCACCACCCAGTCGAACGCCACCTGGGGCCTGGACCGCATCGACGCGCGCTCGGGGCTGAGCGGCACCTTCACGTACAACAACACCGGCCTCGGCGTCAACGCGTACATCATCGACACCGGGATCGACACCGGGCACAGCGAGTTCACCGGCCGCATCTCGCCCTCCAGCTTCGACGCGTTCACCGACGGCAACGACGACTGCAACGGGCACGGCACGCACGTCGCCGGCACTGTGGGCGGCAGCACGTACGGCGTGGCCAAGAACGTGACGCTGATCCGCGTGCGCGTGCTGGACTGCGGGGGCTCGGGCTCGTGGAGCGGTGTGGTGGCGGGGATCGACTGGGTGGTTTCGCACCACGCGGCGGGGACTCCGGCTTCCTCCAACATGTCGCTGGGCGGCGGTGCCAGCACCACGGTGGACGACGCGGTGAAGCGGATGATCGCGGACGGCGTGTCTTCCGCCGTGGCGGCCGGCAACGGCAACATGGGCGGCCGTGAGCAGGACGCCTGCAACTACTCGCCGGCGCGCGTTCCCGAGGCGATCACCATCGGCGCGACCACCAAGGCGGACGCCAAGACCACCTGGTCGAACTACGGCAGCTGCGTGGACTTCTTCGCGCCGGGCTCGGGAATCACCTCGGCGTGGATCGGCGGCGGCAACTCGGAGACCAACACGATCAGCGGCACGTCGATGGCGACGCCGCACGTGGCCGGCGTGGCGGCGCTCTACCTGCAGAGCAACCCGCTCGCCACCCCGCAGCAGGTGCGTGACGCGCTCTTCGCCGCCACCACCAAGGGCGTGGTGACCAGCTCCAAGACGACGAACAACCACCTGCTGTTCACGGCGTACTGAGCCGGGCTTCACCCCGCGCGCCCTCGCCGCCCCTCTCCCAACACCGCTGGGGGAGGGGCGGCTTGCGCAGGCGGGTGCGGCACTTCACGGCGGTGTCACGCGGGGGCGCGGAGAAGGCTTCTCCGCGTCTCCGCGTTTTGCATGGGTGCAGTTCGGGGAGGCGGCGGCCAGGTGCTGCATGGTGGGGCGACCGCGCACCACAATGGTGCGGAAGCCCGAACGTACAATAACCGTAAGTAACTTCGCTACAAGCACTTAACCAGCAAACAAATGTGGCACCGACCGTGCCTTATGGGGTGCCGTCCATCGACGGTGTAGTGCGAGCGCCGCCCATTCTGGTGCAGCGCGCGCAGATACACACTCCCCAATAAGAGGTCGTTCCCATGAAGCGCAGCCTGGCCCTCCTTCCGTTCCTGACTCTCGCCGCCTGCTCGGACGGCTCCGACGTGGTTACCAGCGCCCGTGCTCCCGAGGCCCCGGTGTTCTCGGCCGCGGGCGGCAAGAGCATCGAAGGATCGTACATGGTGGTACTCAACGAGGGGGCCGACGCCCGCTCGGTGGCGGCGGTGGCCGGGGTCAACCCGCGCTACGTCTACAGCGCGGCGCTCAACGGCTTCGCGGGAACGCTGAACGCGGGGCAGCTCAACGCCCTGCAGCACAACCCGAACGTGCGGTACATCGAGCAGGACGGCATCGCGACCGCCAGCACCACGCAGACGGGCGCCACCTGGGGAATCGACCGCACGGACCAGCGCGCGCTACCGCTCAGCACCACGTACAGCTACACCAACACCGGCGTGGGCGTCACGGCGTACATCATCGACACCGGCATCGACCGGGCGCACTCGGAGTTCGGCGGCCGCGCGCTGGCCGGCTTCGACGCCTTCACCGACGGCCAGAACAGCAACGACTGCAACGGGCACGGCACGCACGTGGCCGGCACGGTGGGCGGCACCAACTACGGGATCGCCAAGGGCGTGACGCTGGTGGCGGTGCGCGTGCTTGACTGCGGCGGCTCCGGCGCGTGGAGCGGCGTGGTGGCGGGGATCGACTGGGCGGCGGCCAACCACGTCGCGGGCACGCCCGCCACGGCGAACATGTCGCTCGGCGGCGGCGCCAGCACGGTGGTGGACGACGCGGTGAAGCGGCTGATCGCCGACGGCGTGGCGACCGCGGTGGCGGCCGGCAACGGCAACCTCCTGGGCATGGCGCAGAACGCCTGCAACTACTCGCCGGCCCGCGTGCCGGAGGCGATCACCATCGGCGCCACCACCAACACGGACACCAAGGCTTCGTACTCCAACTACGGCTCCTGCGTGGACTTCTTTGCGCCGGGCTCGGGGATCACGTCGTCGTGGATCGGCGCCGGAACCACGGAGACGAACACGATCAGCGGCACCTCGATGGCGACTCCGCACGTGGCCGGTGTGGCGGCGCTGTACCTCCAGAGCAACCCGCTCTCCACGCCGCAGCAGGTGCGTGACGCGCTGTTCGCCGCCACCACCAAGAGCGTGGTGAAGAGCGCCAACACCACCAACAACCACCTGCTGTTCTCGGCGTACTGAGACCCTCTCCCCGCTCGTTCCTCGCTGCCCCTCCCCAAACTGCTGGGGAGGGGCAGCTTGCGTAGATGGGTGCGGGGCACACCGGAGGCTGAAGCCCCCGGCTGGAACGACGGGAAGGCGGCTGAAGCCGGCTCGAGAAACGCGGCGTTGACCCGCGGAGGCGGACTTCGCGTGGTTCCAGCGGCGAACTCATTCGCTCCTGGAGAGTGGCGGCGGCGCGCCTGCGTGACACGGGCAGCCACGTGGGGCGGCCCCTACGAGGGGGTAGGCGGGGGCGAGGGCGGGCGGACACGCAGGTCCGCCCCTACCGGTTCGGTGGGAGGGGCGGTGGTCGAGGTGGGGGAGAAGGTGGGCGTGATGAATCACGCCCCTACGATCATGTGGGCACAGGCAATACGAAAGAGGCCCGGGCGCTGAGCGCCCGGGCCTCTTTCGTTCAGGGCTTTCCGCTTAGTGGCGGGTGCCCTGCTGGTTGTGCCACTGGTCGTGCTCGGCCTTGCAGGCGGCGGCAACGCGGATGCGTCCGCTGATGCCGCTCGACTGGGCGGCGCGATCGCGGCACTGCTGGTCGTGCCAGCGGTGGAAGTCCGCGTGGCGGGCCTCGTACGAGCCGTTGTTGGAGCCGTAGCTGCCGTTCGTGCCGTAGCTGGTGTTGGAGCGGTTGCGGTCGTCGTACACGCGGCCGTCGCTCAGGATCACGCGGCCGTTGCGGTCGCGCAGCACGCCGCCGCCATCACGCCACACGCGGTTCAGGTCGCCGCGGTAGCCGCAGTTGCGGGCGGTGTTGTGCGGGTTGCCGCGCCCCTGGCACCAGCCGCGCGGTACGGCGCGGCCCTCACGCCGCTCGAAGCGGGTCTCGTCGCGCCGCTCGCGCTCGTAGCGGTCGTCGTCACGGTCGCGGCGGGCCTCCTGGCGCGGACGGTCGTTGCGCTTGTCGTTGCCGTGCCCCTTCCCCTGCGCCAGCACCGGCGACGCCGTAAGGATGGCGGCCAGCGCCACAAAGGCCGACAGGTTCAGCTTGCTGCTCTTCATCTTGATGCTCCGGTTCGGGATCGGTCCACCGCTTGGCCCGGTGTAAGGCAAGCACGATGCCACAACGGCCGCCAACTCCCGAAATCCCAAATAGTTAAGCAGAATCATGCTTTTGCCCTCAACTGCACCGTCGCGTCCCCGCACCCCTGTCCGCGCGGGGGGACGCCCCCGTACCGCGGCGGAGGACACCCGCTCGCCCTTGCCGCGTGTGCGGCGCGCCTGCTAAATCTTCGCCAGACCAGACAACCCCGGCTCCGCGCCGGTCCCGCGGCCCACCGAGGCCGCACCTGTTCGCTTCCCGTTGAAGGAGTGGATGCGATGAAACGTGCCCTGTCCGCGCTCGTCCTAGTGACGGCCGCGGGGTGCGCCACCGGGCGGGCGGCCCAGCAGCCCGCCCCGCAAGCGCAAACCCAGGCCGCCCGGACGGCGCAGGCCTACCCCTCCACCTATCGGCCCTTCCCCTCCACCGCCACCCTGCTGCGCGGCGGCACGGTGATGACCGCCGCCGGGCAGGTGATCCCCAATGGCCAGGTGCTGATGGTGGACGGCCGCATCGCCGCGGTGGGCGCCACCGTCGACGCCCCCGCCAACGCGACGGTGGTGGACGTGACGGGGCGCTGGGTAACCCCCGGCGTCATCGACACGCACTCGCACCTGGGCGTCTACGCCTCGCCCGGCGTGCAGGCCCACTCGGACGGCAACGAGGCGACGCAGCCCAACACCGCCGAGGTGTGGGCCGAGCACTCGGTGTGGCCGCACGACCCCGGCTTCACGCGCGCGCTGGAGGGCGGCGTCACCACGATGCAGATCCTTCCCGGCTCGGCCAACCTGTTCGGCGGGCGGAGCGTGACGCTCAAGAACGTGCCGTCGCGCACGGTGCAGGGGATGAAGTTTCCCGGCGCGCCGTACGGGCTGAAGATGGCGTGCGGCGAGAACCCCAAGCGCGTGTACGGCACCCGCGGCGGCCCCGCCACGCGCATGGGGAACATGGCGGGCTACCGCGCCGCCTGGATCCGGGCCGCCGAGTACCGCCGCAAGACGGACTCGGAGGCGCGCGAGGGCACGGCGTCGGGCACCGGCGCCGCGGCGGGGCGGCAGGGCTCGGCTCCCGGCGGCCCCGCGGGCGGCACCACGCGCGACCTGGAGCTGGAGACGCTGGCGGGGGTGCTGCGCGGCGAGATCCTGGTGCACAACCACTGCTACCGGGGCGACGAGATGGCGCAGATGATCGACCTGGCGCGCGAGTTCGGCTACCGCATCCGCTCCTTCCACCACGGCGTGGAGGCGTACAAGGTGCGCGACCTGATGGCGCGCGACAGCATCAGCGGCTCGCTGTGGGCGGACTGGGGCGGCTTCAAGCTGGAGGCGCTGGACTTCACCCGCGCCAACGTCGCCATGGTGCACCAGGCGGGCGGCATCGCCATCGTCCACTCGGACGACCCCACGGGGATTCAGAAGCTGAACCAGGAAGCGGCCAAGGCGATGCAGGCCGGCCGCGCCGCCGGGATCCAGGTGTCGGAGAACGACGCGCTGCGCTGGATCACCTACAACGCCGCGTGGGCGCTCGGCATCCACGACCGGGTGGGCACGCTGGAGACGGGGAAGAACGCCGACGTGGTGGTCTGGAGCCACAACCCGTTCAGCGTCTACGCGCGGGCGGACCAGGTCTTCATCGATGGCGCGCTGATCTACGACCGCATGAACCGGAACCGCCAGCCGCGGACCGACTTCGAGGTGGGTCTCTTTCCGGCGGAGGCCGTACGATGAACCGCATCCTTCTCAGCGCGGCGGCGCTCTGCTTCGCCGCCTCCGGGGCCGCCGCCCAGACCGTCGCCATCGTGGGCGGCGACGTGTACATGGCGAACGGCACTCCCATCCGTGGCGGCACGGTCGTCATCCAGAACGGGCGCATCACCGCGGTGGGGGCGAACGTCGCCATCCCCGCCGGGGCTCGCCGCATCGATGCTCGCGGGAAGTGGGTGACCCCGGGCTTCATCGAGAGCAGCACCACCCTGGGGATCACAGAGGTGGGCTCCATCAGCGAGAGCAACGACGCGGAGATCCGCGACGTCACCTCCCGGCGCGACTCGGACGACCAGGTGCAGGCCGCGTTCACGGTGACCGAGGGGCTGAACCCGCGCAGCATGGTGGTTCCCATCGTACGGATCATGGGCGTCACCACGGCGATCACCCGGCCGTCCGGGAGCCTGATCTCCGGGCGGGGCGCGATGATCGACCTGGCCGGCAACCGGGTGGAGGACATGACGGTGGTCTCGCCGATCGGGATGTACGCCAGCCTGAGCGAGAACGCCCGGGGCGCGGTGGGCGGGCCGCGCGGCGCGCTCTCCATGCGTCTGCGCGAGGTGCTGGAGGACGCCCGCGCCTACGCCCGCAACCGGCAGGGCTTCGAGCGTGGCGAAACGCGCGACTTTTCGGTGAGCAGGCTGGACCTGGAGGCGCTGCAGCCGGTGCTCGCCGGGCGGGAGCCGCTCGTGGTGGAGGCGCACCGCGCCAGCGACATCCAGCTCGCGCTGCGCATCGCCCGCGAGTACAACCTGCGGCTCATCATCACCGGCGGCACCGAGGCGTGGATGGTGGCGGAGGAGCTGGCGCGGGCGCGGGTGCCGGTTCTGGTCAAGGTGCTCAACAACCTGCCCGGCAGCTTCGAGTCGCTGGGCGCCACGTACGAGAACGCGGCACGGCTGCGCAGGGCGGGGGTGCAGCTGGCCCTCACCAGCGGCGAGACGTGGCGTGCGTACACCCTCCGCCAGGAGGCGGGCAACGCCGTCGCCTACGGCCTCCCCTGGGCCGAGGCGTTCCGCGCCGTCACCCTGTACCCCGCGCAGATCTGGGGCGTGGCGGACCGCTACGGCTCGCTGGAGGCGGGCAAGGTGGCCAACGTGGTGGTGTGGGACGGCGACCCGCTGGAGCTGCTGACCAACGTGAACCACGTCTTCATCCGCGGCCAGGAGGTCCCCCTCGTCAGCCGCGAGACGCTGCTGCGCGACCGGTACAAGTCGCTGGACGAGACGCGGCGGACGTATCCGTGACGGGAGGGAATAGGGAATAGGGATCAGGGATTAGGGATGAGGGATGAGGGATGAGGGATCAAGAAAACCGGCCCGCCGCGAGAGGTTCGCGGCGGGCCGGTTTTCTGTGGGCGGTCTGCGGCGGGCGTCCGGGGCCCGCGTCGCCGGGAGATGAATCCCCCGGCTGGAACGACGGGAAGGCGGCTAAAGCAGGCTCAAGAAAACCGGCATTGGACCCGGAGTCCGCGGAGGCGGACTTTGTGCTGTTGTTGCAGCGAGTTCACTCGCCCGGCAAGCCCGGCAATCCCGGCAGGCCACAGCAACCCGGGCGAGCCACCTCAGAACAGCGGCTTCTCCTTCGCGTTCGAGCGGGTCAGCGGAACGATGGTGCTGTCGCCGGTGAGGGTCATCTTCACGTTCCACTCCAGCTCCGTGTCGGGGAGGATGTAGCGGGCGTAGATCCAGTACTGGCCCTCCTCCGCGGGGAGCACGGCGCGGCCCGTGGCGTCGGTGGTGTCGATGGCTTCGGAGAGCTCGCGGGCGACGGCGGCGGCGCGGGCGGCCTCCGGGAAGTCCTTGTAGGCGCTGTCCCTCCAGGCGGCGCGGGCACGCTGGTTGGCGGCCACCTGCGCGGCGATCGCGCGCCGCTGCGCGTTCCAGCGTGCGACCGCCGTGTCCCCCTTCAGGCGCACCGATGCGGACTCGGCCTGGAGATCCTGCTGCTGTTGGAGCACTTCCTGCGGAAGGGTGGGCTCAGGATCGTCCGCGGCCTCGGCGAGTGAATCCAGAAGCTCCTCGCGGTCGTAGGGCAGGAGCTGGACGGGGAGGTCCGCGATGGGCTCCCCTCCGGGTGTGAGCGATGCGCGAACCACCACTTTCGGGTCGGTGCCGCACGCCGCGGCGCACGCGAGCAGGGCCAGCACCACGAACTGTCGCTTCATCAGAACGAGCTCCGGAGGTTGGACTGAACATCGGGCGGATGCAACGTACGGATGCCCCCCTGGCGGGGCAAGGAACCGCGCGGCACCTGGCATTCGTCGCCGGCGCGTTCCTGCTGATGGCCGCGAACGGGGCCGGGGCGCAGCCGCTCCAGATCCCGAAGCCCACCGGCTACGTCAACGACTTCGCGAACATCATCGACGCGGAGAGCGAGGCGGCCATCACCCGCATCGCCGACGAGGTGCGCCTCAAGTCCGGCGGCGAGATCGTGGTCGTGACTCTGCCGTCGCTGCAGGGGCGCACGCGCGACGAGGTGGGGCTGCAGATCCTGCGCGAGTGGGGGATCGGCAAGCGCGCGCAGGGGGTGGGCGACTCCACGGCCAATACGGGGACGCTGCTGCTGGTGGCGGTGAGCGAGCGGCAGGTGAGGATCGAGCTGGGCTACGGCACCAACACCTTCATCACCGCCGCGGAGGCGGGGCGCGTTCGCGACGAGGTCATCCTCCCCGCCTTCCGCCAGGGGCGGTTCGGGCCCGGTATCGAGGCCGGGGTGGGGGCGATCGCGCAGCAGTACGCCGGGCGATTCGGCTTCCAGCTCACCGGCGTCGTCCCCGCGGAGCAGCAGCGCCCCGCCACGGGGACGGGGCGGCGGGGCGGCGGGATGAGCTCCGGCTTCGTAATCATGCTGCTGATCTTCTTCTTCCTCTTCCTGCGCGGGCGCGGTGGCGGAGGGGGCGGCGGACGGCGAAGGCGCGGCTACGGCGGGCCCGTCATCATCCCCTTCCCCATCGGCGGCGGGTGGGGCGGAGGGGGCTTCGGCGGGGGCGGCGGATGGGGCGGCGGCGGCTTCGGTGGGTTCGGAGGAGGCGGCGGCGGCGGTGGTGGCGCGGGAGGCGAATGGTGAACCCGACGGCGGAGCGGCACTGATGGCAGATGCGATGGAGCGGGCGAACGCCTTCGCGGCGGAGCTGAAGAAGGCCTTCGGCGACGACCTGGTGTCGGTGGTCCTGTACGGATCGGCGGCGCGCGGGGAGTACCGCGAGGGCGTGTCGGACCTCAACGTGCTGGTGCTGCTGCGCGGCACGGGGGCGGCGTCGCTGCGGCGCGGATCGGCGCTGGCGCGGCGCTGGGTGGCGGAGCGCAACCCGCCCCCCATGATCCTGGGCGAGGAGGAGTGGCACCGCTCGGCGGACGTCTTCCCCATCGAGTACTCGGACATCCGCGACGCGCACCTCGTGCTGGCGGGCACCGACCCGGTGCAGGGGATGGAGGTGCACACGGAGGACCTGCGCCGCCAGTGCGAGCGCGAGATCAAGGGGAAGCACATCCAGCTCCGCGAGCACTTCATGCTGGCGGCCGGGGAGCCGGCGGAGCTGGGCACGCTGCTGGTGAAGTCGTTCCCCACCTTTCTGGTGCTCTTTCGGACGGTGCTGCGCCTGGCCGGCGACCCCGTGCCGCGCGACCCTGAAGAGACGGTGCGGGCGACGGCGGCGCGCGTGGGGTTCGATCCCGCGCCGCTCCTGGAGATCTGGCGGGCGCGTTCCGGCGGCGCCAAGCTGAGCCCCGCGGCCGACTCGCCGGTCGTAGCGGGGTACCTGGACGCGGTGGAGCGCGTCGCCGTGTGGGTGGACCGGCTGACGCACGGCGCGTAGGACGCTTTTTGCAGATAGAAACGGGCGCGGTGCACGGGCACCGCCCCGAAACAGTTTCCTGAAAGGACGAGATCCGATGCGGCTCGCGAACATTGTGGCAGTGGCGGCGCTGGGTGCGTCGCTTTCCGGGTGCGGCTACAACCGCATCCAGCAGCTGGACGAGACGGTCGAGCAGGCCCGCGCCAACGTGGGCGTGGAGCTGACGGCCCGCAACCAGCTCATCCCCAACCTGGTGGCCACCGTCAAGGGCGCCTCCGAGTTCGAGCGCGGCACCTTTACCGATGTGGCCAAGGCCCGCAGCGGCCAGGCGGTCGCGCAGGCGGAGCAGGGCCTCCAGCAGTCGGCCCAGAAGCTGAACCAGGCCGTGCAGGCGGGCGACGTGGCCGCGATGGCGGCGGCGGACGAGCAGGTGACGCGGCAGATCGGCACCTTCATCAACATCTCGCGCGAGGCGTACCCGCAGCTCAACGCCACGCAGAACTTCCGCGGCCTGCAGGACCAGCTCGCCGAGAGCGAGAACCGGATCGCGGTGGCGCGGCGCGACTACAACGGGGCGGTGCGCGAGTACAACACGTACATCCGCCAGTTCCCGCAGGCGATGACGGCCCGCTTCAGCGGCGCCACGCGCAAGGAGCCCTACCGCGAGCCCGCCGGCTCCAACGAGGCCCCCAAGGTCGACTTCGGCGGGGCGCCCAAGGCGCCGTAACCGTCTTCCCGACCGACAACAACGGGGCCGCGTCCGGCATGGACGCGGCCCCGTTCTGTCCGGTGCCCTGGGGGGCGAGTAAACTCGCGGCAACAACAGCACAAAGTCCGCCTTCGCGGACTCGGGGTCCAGTGCCGTGTTTCTCGAGCCCGCTTCAGTGGGCTTCCCGTGGTTCCAGCCGGGGGCTTCATCCCCCGGCGATGCGGCACCGGTGCCCGCGCTTACTCGCGATCCTTTTCGAACGGCCCCAGGTACACCATCACCGGCGCGTTCAGCGATCGGGCGGCGGCGTGGAGGCGCTCGGACGTCACGCGCTGCACCGCGGCCAGCGGATCCCCGCGCTCGCCCACCAGCGCGCCGCGCGCCAGGGCATCCGCCCGCGCCTCGGGCGAGTCCAGCTCCAGCAGCCGTCGCCCGCGGAAGCGCCGCGCCCGCTCCGTGAACGCCGCCTCCGAGACCGGCGCGCCGGCGTACCCGGCCACCGCCTCGCGGATGCGCGTGCCCCACGCCTCCGCCTCGCGCGGGGGGACGACCAGGTGGATGCGCAGCTCGCCACCGCCCGCGTGGCGCACGACCTCCGCGCCCTGGTCGTAGACGGAGCGGCGGCTGGGGCCGAAGCCGACCTGGTCCAGCACCAGGCCCCCCAGCATGCGGATCGACTCCACGTCCGCGCCGGCGCCGAAGCGGTAGCTGGCGGCGACCCAGGCGGTGATGGCGTTGTACTCCGTGTGCACCGCCGTGTCACCGCGGGTGGGCGGCGGCACCTCGCCGGCGCGAAGGGGGCCGGGCTCCAGGAACGCCAGCACCCGCGCGTCCACGTCGGCGCGCTCCACGGGGCCGACCACCGCGATCACGGCGCGCTCCTGCGAGAAGGCGCGGCGCAGAAAGGCCTCCACCGCGGCGGGCTCGATGCGCCCCACCGTCGCGGCCGTCCCCACGGCCGGGCGCCCCCACGGGTGGTCGCGCCCCCACACGGCCGCGTCCACCTCTCGCTTCAGGGCGTCCGCGGGGCTGGTCTCGCGTGCCGTCAGCTCGGCCACCAGGGCGGCGCGCTGGCGCGTGATGGCCGATGCCTCCAGCGGATCGCGAAAGAGTGCGACGAGGAGGGTGCGCGTGGCCTCGTCCCAGGCGTCCGGCGCGGCGGTCAGGGTCAGGGAGACGGCGTCCTTGCCCCCCTCCACCCGCAGCCGCGCCCCCAGCGAGTCGAGCACGGAAAGGATCGGCGCGACCACGGAACGCGCGGCGAGGTAGGCGACCCCCTCCTCCCCCTCCGGCTCGTCGGCGGGGCCGGCGGCCAGGAGCACCTCGACGGTCACCACCGGCGTTCCGGGCTCGGAGCGCACCAGGATGCGGTCCTGCGCGAGCGACGGGGTGCACACCAGCGCCGCCGCCAGCGCGAGCGCGAGGGCGCGCATCAGTTGGGCACCAGCCGCTGCGGGGCCACGCTCACGGTGACGGGCGTGCCGCCGCGTGCGCCCTCCAGCGCGGCGCGCACGGAATCGACCGTCACCGCGTCCAGCGCGGCGAAGAAGCGCTGCGCCGCCTCCCCGCCCTCCCCGCGGTCGGCGAAGGCGCCCAGCACCTCGGCCATGCGCTCCGGGGTGCGGCTGTAGAAGAGGAGGTCGCGCCGCACCCCGGCCGCCGCGTCGCGCACCGCGTCCTCCTCGAGCGCCGTCGCGGTCGCCGCCAGCGCGCCGGCCACACTGCGGCGCGCCGCCGCCGCCCGCTCCCCCGTGGTCGCCGCGACGATGGCCAGCGCGTGCCCTCGGTGCGTCCACCAGTGCTCCACCTCGACGGTGGAGTTGGGCATCGTCCGCCGCAGCCGGCTCCTCACCAGCCGCGCGGCCACCGAAAGCGTCGCCGCGTCCGCCTCCGGCGCCGCCACGGCCCACCCCGTCCACGCGCGGCTCGCCTGCGGGGTGTCCGCCGCCAGCGCGGGGGCCGTGTCCACCGGCGTCTCGGGGAGCCGCGCCTCACCGGCGGCGGGAAGGGAGCGGAGAGCACGCGCCACCTCGCCCGCATCCACGTTCCCTACAGCGACGACCGAGACGCGCTCCGGCGAGTACATCTCCCCCCAGAGCGCGTCCAGCGGCGCCGACTCCAGCCGCGCCGCGGATGATGGAGTGCCGGCCGCGGGAAGCTCCTGCGGAAAGATCCCCTGCCGCAGCGCCGCGCGCACGTACGACGCCGCCGTCTCGCGCTCCGCCGAGCGTTCCTCGGAGAGCGCGTTCAGCGCCAGCAGCATCTGCCCCTGTCCGGGCTGCGGCGCGCGCAGTGCGCTCCGCAGGACCCCCGCCAGGTATCCCAGCTCCGAAGCGGGCCCCGTC
The DNA here is from genome assembly GCA_036389135.1 of Longimicrobium sp. NCBI lineage: Bacteria > Pseudomonadati > Gemmatimonadota > Longimicrobiia > Longimicrobiales > Longimicrobiaceae > Longimicrobium > Longimicrobium sp. The sequence continues at coordinate 46,153 of DASVQP010000044.1, read as the reverse complement.
ACCGCGTACACCAGCGCGTCCGACGTGCGCGAAGCCTGCACGCGCGCTCCCACCCGCGCCGCCTGCTCCTCCATGGCGGGGAGGTGGAGGTGCTGGATCAGGTGCCCGGCCCCCGCGAACCCCCGCGGGTCATCCGCCAGCAACGAAAGGCGCAGCGCCACCAGCGGCAGCGCCGGTTGCCGGTGCACCGTGACCGCCGGCCCCTCCTGCGACGCCGGGGGCGAAGTCGTATCCGCGGCCAGCGCGGCGAGGAATAGAAGGTTCAGCATCGAAGCCAGGTATCAGAAAAACGGAAGTGCTAAGTCCCAAGTGCTAAGTGCTGAGTAAAAAGCGCACTCACGCACTAACGCACTCACGCACGGCTGCTCAGGACTTAGCACTTAGCACTCCCTCCCCCAAACTGCGCCCAAGCCCCCACATACAGCAAGGAGCGCCCAGAGGCGCTCCTTGTATCCGTGCGGAGCCGGCAGCGCCGGGTCAGTCCGGGATCGCGTCCGCGACGATGAAGTTGAGCGGGTCCACCTGGCGCCCGTTCTGCTCCACCTCGTAGTGAAGGTGCGGCCCGCTGGTCAGCCCGGTGGCGCCCACCTCGGCGATCACGTCGCCGCGCTGCACCATCGCGCCGGTGCGCACGTGCAGGCGCGATGCGTGGGCGAAGCGGGTGATGTAGCCGTAGCCGTGGTCGATCTCCACCATGTAGCCGTAGCCGTTGGCGCGGTTGCCGGAGAACCTCACGCGCCCCTTCCCCGGCGCCAGGATCGGCTCGCCAATACGGGCGGCGATGTCGATCCCCTTGTGCGGGCGGGTGATGCGGAGCACCGGGTGCGCACGCGCCGATGAGAAGAGCGACGACAGGTGGCCGCTGGCGGGGGCGATGGAGGGGGTGCGGGCCATCCGCTCGTTGTTGCTGCGAAGCGCGCCCAGCGCCTCGTCCAGCGATGCCTGCAGCAGCCGCGCGCGCCGGGCCAGGACGCCCAGGTTCCCTTCCGCGTTCTCCAGCTTCCGTCCCACGCCGGGGTTCAGGTGCACCAGCGCCGCGTCGGCCAGCGACGAGCCGGGCCCTCCGATCCCCACCTTCTTCACGTCCTTGTCCAGCTCCGGAAGCCCGGCGATGGTGCGGTACTGCTCATCCTTGAGGGCCAGCTGGTCGATCGACTGGTTCAGCTCCGCCATCTGCTCGCGCATCTGGTCCACCTCCGCGGCGAGAAGCTGGTTCTCGCGGCGAAGCTGGGCGTTGTGCAGCGTGCGTCCCTGCTTCGCAAAGAAGCCGACGCCAAAGATCGCGAAGAGGAGGACGAGGGCAACCGCGCCGGAGATGGCGGTGCGGACGGTCCGGCGGGTGACCTGCCAGGAGAGAACGCGCTCGTTGTCGTGAGGAACGAGCATCAGCGTCCAGCGGGATCGAGGCATGTACTTCGGGCTTCGAGGACTATTGGACAGGAGGGTCCGCAACTGCAAGTTGAAGTCGTGTAGGAGCCTATGATACACGCCCCCTTCCCGCGGTGTCAACCTTGTCCGCGTGCGACCCACCTGCCTCACAGGACGCAACCCGTTGCAACGTACAGAGTTAGTGACAATATCCCGAACTGCACATCACACAGAGCCACGGAGGGGCACGGAAAGAAGGGAGGAAGAGTTCTCTGTGTCTTTTCGGTTCCCTCCGTGTTCTCTGTGTGATGCTTTTCAGGGCAGATCACCTTCGGCAAAGGTCTTGCACCGGCCAGGCGCCCCCGCGATCGAGCGCGGAGTAATGGGTAAACACAGGAGGAGATGGGATGCGAAACGACAGCCTGGAAGGACTTAGAGTAGCGGTGCTCGCGGCGGACGGCTTCGAGCAGGTGGAGCTCACCTCGCCCGTGGAGGATCTGGAGGACCGTGGTGCCGAGGTGGAGATCATCTCCATCCACCCGGGGCGCATCCGCGGCGTGAACGGGATGTACCCGGGGAAGAAGGTGAAGGTGAGCTACACGCTGGACGAGATCGGCGTGGAGGACTACGACGCGCTCCTCCTCCCCGGGGGCCTCGCCAACCCCGACGCGCTGCGCCAGAACGAGCGCGTGCTGGACTTCGTCTCCGCCTTCAACTCGCAGGGGAAGCCGATCGCCATGATCTGCCATGCGCCCTGGGTGCTGATTTCCGCGGGGATGGTGTCGGGCAGGCGGCTGACCTCGTGGCCGGGGATCAAGCACGACGTTCTGAACGCCGGCGGACTGTGGACGGACGAGCCGGTGGTGCGCGACCGCAACTGGGTCTCCAGCCGCGCGCCGCACGACCTGCCGGTGTTCAACCAGGCCGTCGCCGAACTCTTCGCCGAGCACGTCCCGGTTCACGTGGAGGAGGAGGAAGAGGGAGGAACGCTGGGCGTGCTGGTGGGCGGAGTCGCCGCCGCCGCGGCCGGGTACGCGGTCTGGCGCTACCTCCAGGCCCGCGCGGATCGCTACGAAGAGGCGCCCGCGCCGCGCGAGTACACCTCGGCCGCGCCTGCCCCCGTGCCGGCCCCCACCCCCGCGACGGCCGCCACCCCCATGCCCGAGGTCGCGCCGATGCCACCCTCCACCCCCGCCGTCACGCCGACGGGCGACGTGGAGCTGGAGCGCGTCGTGATCGTGGGCGACGTCGTGGACCGGTAGCACTCAATCAGTCCGCCCGAGCACCCCGCCGTCCGAGCCAGGGCGGCGGGGTGCTTCGCGTACGGGTTGTGGGCGAAGCGCGGGCCGGGGTAGCTTGCGTCCATGGCCATCTCGGAACGCATCTACACCCTGGCCCTCGCCGCGGCGCGTCCGCTCCTCCCGCTGGCCGCGCGCGGAGAGGGGAAGCTGGCGCGCGGCATCCGTGGGCGGCGGGGCATCCTGCAGCGGATGGCCACCTGGGCGAATGCGGAGCGTGACCCCTCGCGGCCGCTCGTCTGGTTCCACGCGCCGAGCGTGGGCGAGGGGCTGCAGGCGCGTGCCGTCGTGGAAGCGCTCCGTGCCCGCCGCCCCGAGCTCCAGGTGGCGTACACCTACTTCTCGCCCTCCGCCGAGTCGTTCGCGCGCACCGTCGCCGCGGACTTCACGGACTACCTGCCGTTCGACCTGGCGCGCGACGTGGGGCGCGCGCTGGACCTGCTGCGCCCGCGGGTTTTCGCCTTCTCCAAGACGGACGTGTGGCCCGTCCTCACGCGCGAGGCTAGCGCGCGAGGCGTGCGGCTGGCGCTCCTGAGCGCTACCCTCCCCGCCTCCTCCAGCAGGCTGGGCGGCGTCGCGCGCGCGGTGCTGGCCCCCGCGTACGGACGCCTGGACCTCGTCGCCGCGATATCTCCGTCCGATGCGGACCGCTTCGCCGCCCTGGGCGTCCCTCCCGAACGGCGCACGGTGATGGGTGACGCGCGCTTCGACCAGGTATGGGAGCGCGCCGCCCGTGTGGATCGCGGCTCTCCGCTGCTGGCGCCGTTCGTGGGATGGTCCGGCCTTACCCTGGTCGCCGGCTCCACCTGGCCGGCGGACGAGGACCACCTCATCCCCGCGCTTGCACGCCTGCGCACGGAAGGGCTCCCCCTCCGCCTCCTCCTGGTACCGCACGAGCCCACGGAGGCGCACCTCGCCCGCGCCGAAGCCGTCCTCCGCGCTTACGACCTGCCGCACGTCCGCCTCTCCGCGGTGGAAGCGGGCGCGGAGGTGCCCGCCGTGACGCTGGTGGACCGCGTCGGCATCCTGGGCGACCTGTACGCGGTGGCGGATCTGGCGTACGTGGGGGGCGGCTTCGGCACCGCGGGGCTGCACTCGGTGCTGGAGCCGGCGGCGTTCGGGGCGCCGGTCCTCTTTGGACCGCGCCACGCCAACGCCCGCGAAGCGGCCGAGCTGATCGCGGCCGGTGGGGCCTTCAAGGTCGCCGGCACCCCGCACCTGATCGAGACGCTGCGCCGCCTGGCCGACCCCGCCGTGCGCCAGCCCTCCGGCGCCGCCGCCCGCCGCTACGTCGAAGCCGGGCGCGGCGCGGCGCTGCGAGGTGCGGAGATCGTTGAGGGGCTGGCCGGCGGTTGAAACCGCTGCAACGACCGCGGGAAACCTGCCTTCGCAGGTTTGCGGGGGCGGGATGGGGGGGCGGGGCCGGTGCCGCATCGCCGGGCTAAAGCCGCCGGCTGGAACCACGCGAAGGCGGCTGAAGCCGGCTAGAGAAACGCGGCATCAGACCCGGAGTCCCCGAAGGGGGACTTCCCGCGGTTGTTGCCGCGACTTCAGTCGCCAGGCTTGCGCGAACGCCCCTCCCCTGGCTGTTCGGGGGAGGGGCGTCCTTGATCGCGATCGTCGCTGGGCCGCTGCGGGCGTGCTTCGCTAGGGCCGGCGCTGGGCGGGCGGCGGGGGCGCCTGCTCCTGCATCTCGCTGGAAACCAGGATCGCGCCCTGGCTGTGCCCCGAACCGTAACGGTACTGGGCACGCCGGGCGTCGAAGTAGCGGATCCAGGTCACCGTACCGAGCGAGATCTGGCGCAGCGACTCGATCCCGCCCATGCGCGCGTTGTTGTAGTAGACGATGACGTCCGTGGGCGAGAAACCCTGCTCGCCGCGCTTGCGCAACCATGCGGCGCGCATCGAGCTGATCGCCTCGTACGCATTCACGGCGGTGCTTGCCCTCACTTCCTCGGTGGAGATGTAATCCTGTTCCTGGCGCGCCCGGGACTGCTCGGGCAGGCTGCCGCCGGTGCCCGTTGCGCACCCCGCCACGAAGGCGAGTGAGCAGAGACAGCCGAGCCGCACGATCGCTCGCCGCATGATGGAAGCCTCGCGTTGAAAGCTGGGAGGGGAGGTGTACCCTGCTGAAAAGAGCCCCCCGCGGAACGCGGGGGGCTCTTTCACTCCATCAGACTACTTGTCCCACCACACCGGCGTAAGCAGCCCCTCGGGGATGCCCTGGCCGCCGTTGCGTGCGACGGCCGCCTCGAGGTTCGCCTTGTTGTACGACTCCTCGTTGGTCGGGTAGAAGATCCGCACCGGGATCCGCGCGCCGATCACGCTCCCCGAAGCCGGGGTGAGGGTCGGCGAGTTCAGGCGGCGGATTTCGGAGTACGCCTCGGGGCCGTTCATGAACAGCGCGATCCACTTCTGCTGCGCGATCGAGGTCAGCCCGTTGTACGCCACCGACGGCTGGGCGATGTACGCGTTGATGCTCGCCGTGGGCACGTCGTACATCTCCATCGAGGCGCGGATGCCCGCCCGGTACAGCGCCGCGGCGTCACCCGCCACGTAGCCGCGCTGGGTCGCCTCGGCGCGAAGGAACAGCACCTCCGCGTAGGTCATCAGCGGCGCCGGCCAGTCGGCCGCCAGGAAGTACTCGCCCAGACGCGAGATCGTGTTGATCTGCGCGGCGTTGGCGTCCGTGGGGCCGTTCATGGCGCCGCGGTACTGCGCGTCCGACGGTGCGGGCTGCGCGTACACCGGGAGGCGCGGGTCGTTGAGCGCCTTCAGCGTGTTGACCATGGTGGCGCTGACACCATGATCGTCGCGCTGGCCGCCGTACCCCAGTTGGTTGAGGTACAGCGGGCTCTGGCTGGGCGCCGACTCCGTGAAGTGGAGCAGGGCGTTGTCGTCGTTGTCCGTGAACACGCCCGCCGCGATGGCGGCCGCCGCCTCCGTGCGCGACAGGGTCGGGTTCACCTGCGACAGGCGCATGGCCGCGCGCAGCCGCAGCGAGTTCGCGAACTTCTTCCAGTGCGTGACGTCACCGCCGTAGATCAGGTCGCCCGCGGTCACGGCCTGCCCGGCGGGAGTGATGATGTCGTTCGCGCGCTTGAGGTCCGCCAGGATCCCGGTGTAGATCTGCTCCTGGGTGTCGTACTTGGGCGTGACGATCCGCACCTCACCGGTGCCCTGAAGGGCCTCGGAGTACGGAATGTCGCCCCACGCGTCCGTCATGATCTGGTACAGCCAGGAGCGCATCACCAGCCCCTGCGCTTCCACGTTGGGGCGGGTGTTCGCCTTGCCGCTGTTGACCACGTCCTGGAAGTCGCGGAGCGGCCCCGAGTAGAACGCGGTCCAGTGGGTGTTCACCGCCTGGTCGCGCAGGTCGTAGCGGTCCTCGTCGATGTACTGGATCTTCGCCATGTGCTGCGCCCACAGGGCCGTCAGCGTCATGTTGAAGTTCGCCCCGAACACGCGGCTCACCCCGGCCGATACACCGCTGGCGAACACGTTGTCCGCCGGCACCACCTCGGGGTCGTTCGGGTTCTCGTTGATCTCGGTCAGCCCCGCGTCGCAGGCGCTCGCCCCAAGGGCGAGCGCCAGCGCGGACGCGGCGGCAAAGAGTTTCGAAGTTCTCATATCGTTTATGCGTCCGGGGTCGGTTTAGGGGGTCACGGAGATGTTGAAGCCCCAGCTCCGGGCGGACGGGAACTGCCCGAACTCGAAGCCCTGGGCGTTGCTGGCGTCGAACGCCGTCTCAGGGTCGATGTGCGGGGTATCCGTCCACAGCTTCAGGTTGCGGCCCACCAGGGAGACGTTCATCCCCGCGACGCCGAACCGGCGGGTCATGGAGGTGGGGACGTTGTACCCCAGCACCACTTCGCGCAGCTTCACGAAGGAGCCGTCGGTGATGTGCGCCTCGTGCAGGTTGTAGAGCCCGCCCCAGTACGATTCGCCATCCACACCCACGGTGTTCGCGATCGTGTCGTTGCCCACGATCCGCACCCCTTCGATCACCAGGTCTTCCTCGCGCCCCGCAAGCGTCTCCTCGAGCACGCCCGCGTAGCGGCCGAACATGTGGGTCACCGAGAAGATCTCGCCGCCCTGGCGCGCGTCGAGCAGGAACGACAGGTGCGCGCCGCGGAAGCGGAACTCGTTGCGCAGCGAGCCGATCCAGTCCGGCGTGTAGTGCCCGAGCACTTCCTTGGCTGAGCCGCGCAGCGGAACGCCGGTCGCGCCGATGATCTTCTGGCCGAAGAAGCGGCTGTTCGGGTCGGTGACGCGGCGGTAGGGGGTGCCGAACAGCGCGCCGTACTTCTCGCCCTCGCGCGCTTCCGACGTCACGCCCCAGTACGAGCCGAGCTGCACGGTGCTGATCCCCTCGACCAGCTCCTCGACGCGGTTGCGGTTGCGCGCGTAGTTGGTCGTCACGCTCCACTCGAAGCCGTTGCTCAGGCGCAGCGGCACCAGGTTGGCCTGCACTTCGATGCCGCGGTTAGTCACACGGCCCGCGTTCACCACCTGGGCCGTGAACCCGCTGGCGGCCGATACCGGCGCCGTCAGGATCTGGTTGGTGGTGGCGGCGTCGTAGTACGTCACCTCCAGCGCCGCGCGGTCGCGCAGGAAGCGCATCTCGGCGCCGAACTCCACCGACTCGGTCTGCTCCGGCTTCAGGTCCGCGTTCGCGATGGTGTTCGGCACCGTGAAGGTGGGAACGCCGTTGAACGGGTCCAGCGAAGTGTAGGTGTTGCGCAGCTGGTACGGGTCCGCGTCGTTGCCCACCCGCGCCCAGCTCGCGCGCAGCTTGGCGAAGCTGAGGGTGTTGGCCAGGTCGAACGACGGGAAGACGTCCGTCAGGATCACCGAGCCGGAGAGCGACGGGTAGAAGTACGAGTTGTTCCCCTCGGGAAGCGTGGAGGACCAGTCGTTGCGCCCCGTCACGTCCACGAACACCATGTCGCGGTACCCGAAGTTCGCCTGCCCGTACAGCGAGTTCACACGCTTGTCCGTGCGGTACACGTCCGAGTACGGGTCTTCCGCGCGGTTGCCCAGGTTGAACACGTCCGGGGCCGTCAGGTTGAGCACCTCGGTGTACTCGTTGCGCGTCTCCTGGTCGCGGCGGTTGCCGCCGACGCTCGCGTCCACCGTGAAGTGGTCGCCCAGGCTGCGGTCGGCGCGGATCAGGAGGTCCGTGTTCGTCTCCTGGAAGAACACGTCCCAGGTGTTGAACGCGCCGTTGCTGCCCACCGAGCCGTTCTGCAGGTTCACGCCCACCGTGCCGGCGGCGAAGTTGCGCTGGCGCTGGTCCTGGTAGAAGTCCGTGCCCGAGCGCACGGTCGCGCTCAGCCAGTCGGTGAAGTTGTACGTGCCCGACACGTTGCCGATGAGGCGGTCGCGCGCGTCGGTGTTCTCGTTCTCCTGCGCGATCCAGAACGGGTTCGAGTGGTAGTTGTGGTTCCAGTTGTACATGTTCCCGTTCTCGTCGCGCGTCTGACGAAGACGGTTGGTGTCCACCTGGCGGCCGAACCACACGAACTGCAGCATCGGGTTGTCGCCCTCGTAGCCGACGCCCGGACGGTTGTTGCCGTCGGAGTTGATGTACTGCACCGAGGCGTTGGCGCGCACCCGGTTGGAGAGGCTCGTGCCGCCGTTGACCGCCACGGTGGTGCGGCGCAGCTCCATCCCCGGGTACATCCCCGCCTGGTTCAGGTGCGAGGCCGAGATGAGCGCGTCCGAGCGCTCGTTGCCCGCGCTGAACTGCACGTTGGTGTTGGAGGTGAGGCCGGTGTCGAAGAAGTCACGCACGTTGTTCGGGTGCGCCTCCCACGGGCCCTCGCCAAAGAACTGCGGGCGGATCGTGCCGTCGAGGCGCGGGCCCCAGCTCTCGTCCACGCCGTCCCAGGTGCCGCCGCCCTTGCCGTTCACGTACGCGAACTTGCCGCCCAGCCCCTGGCCGTACTCGTTCTGGTAGGTGGGCAGGCGCAGCGGCGTCTCGCGGCTCAGGTTCTGGCTGACCGTGAGCTGGCTGCGGCCCTGGCGGCCACGCTTGGTGGTGATGACGATGGCGCCGTTCGCCGCGCGCGACCCGTAGAGCGCCGCCGCGTTGGGCCCCTTGAGGACCGTCACCGACTCGATGAGGTCCGGGTTGATGTCGCCGGCGGCATTGCCGTAGTCCACGCCGCCGAAGCCGCGGTTCGCGCCGTAGCTGGGCGAAGCGTTGCTCACCGGCACGCCGTCCACCACGAACAGCGGCTGGTTGTTGCCGGCGATGGAGTTGGCGCCGCGGATCACCACGCGCGCCGAGCCGCCCTGCGGGCCGGCGTTGGTCACCGTCACGCCGGCCACCTTGCCGGAGAGCGAGTTGACGACGTTCGTCTCGCGGGCCTGCGTGAGGTCCGAGCCCTGCACGCTCTGCACCGAGGTCGACATGGCGCGGTCTTCGCGCGTGATGCCGAGCGCGGTCACCACCAGCCCTTCAAGGCCGAGCGCCTGCGCGCCGAGCTGGAAGTTCTGCGTGAGCGCGGCACCCGGGGAGAGCGTCACCGTGCGCGACTGCGGGGCGAGGCCCACGCGCGAAGCGGTGATGGTGACCTGGCGCGCCGACTGCAGGCGCGACGCGGGAACCACCAGGCGGTACGTGCCGTCCTGCGCCGTGGTGGTGCCGGCCGCAAGGGAGCTGATGCGCACGGTCACGGCGCTTTCGGGAGCGCCTGCCGCGTTGGTCACACGTCCGGTCACCGTTGCCGGCTCCTGGGCCGCCAGCGGAGTGGACGCCGTGGCCGCGGCGACGACCGCCGCGAAAAGCCAACGGACTTCTCTCATACTTGTCCTCCGGGAGATTGCCGGCAGTTGCCGGCAGTCGGTTGATACGGGCCCGGCGTGCGCCGTGCACCGTTGTGACTCCCTCGTGCCTCCGCCGGTCGATCCCTCAGGCGGGCATCGTGGGACCTGCGTGGGCGTGCTGCGTGGCAAAGCGCCTCCCGCGGGAGGCCCCAGCAAAAGGTTGTACAAACATAAAACATGTCAGCACGTGGTATGCGAGAGGCTCGCATTCCAGCGGGCTAACGGGGGTGCCGGAGGTCTCAGGACCGTGTTTCCCGGCTAACTATGTATCGGTGAAACGAAACTTTCACCCTCCGTTAATAGCGGCGCCGCCCAAAACTGTCAAGGCTGCGGGGCTCTCCCGCGTGACAGATAACCTTCTTTCCCCCGATCTGACGCGCGGTGCAGAGACACGCCGGACGCCCCTCCCCCGGTGGTTCGGGGGAGGGGCGTTTCGGTGGGGGAGCGGGGGTCCGCCGGGGCGGGCGCTAGTTTCCGTCCCCGTCGCCGTCCTCCTCGCGCTCGCCTTCGGCCTGCGAGGGGCCGCGGCCCTCCTGGTTGCTCATCCCCGCGGCTTCGTCGGTGTTGGTGGGCCGCTCCGGCGCCGGAGCACCCTGCTCGTCGGCCGTGTGGGGGCTCTTGTCGCTGTAGCGTGGATCCTTGGGCACCGTTCCTCCTCCGTTATCGGTCCGCGCCGCGCGCCGACGAGGCGGCGCGGGTGTCGTCGTCCATCAGGCCGCCCTTGGGAGGCGGGGGCACCACGATGCGGTCCTCGGACGGCTCGTGGGTGCGCGGCGGAAGGTTCATGATCCGCCGCAGGTCCGCCTCGTCCACCACCTCCACCTCCAGCAGGCGCTGCGAGAGCACCTCCAGCACCTCGCGGTCCTGCGTCAGGATGCGCCGCACCCGCTCGTACGTCCCGTCGATCAGGCCGCGGATCTCGGCGTCAATTGCGCGGGCGGTCTCCTCGCTGTACGAGCGTTGCGAGGTGCCGCCGTCGGAGCCCTGCAGGAACTGGCTGCGGCGCGGGCCGGCGAGGTTCACCGGGCCCAGCTCGCGGCTCATCCCGTACTCCATCACCATGCTGCGCGCCAGCTCCGTCACCCGCTCCAGGTCGTTCCCCGCGCCGGTGGAGATCTCGTTGAAGACGATCTCCTCCGCCACGCGGCCGCCCAGGAGCACGGCGATGCGGTCCATCAGCTCCTGCTTGGTGAGCAGGTAGCGGTCCTCGGTGGGGAGCTGCTGCGTGTAGCCCAGCGCCGCCACGCCGCGCGGGATGATGGAGATCTTGTGCACCGGGTCGGCCGTGGGCACCCGCTCGGCGACGATGGCGTGGCCCGCCTCGTGGTAGGCCACGATGGTGCGCTCCTTCTCGTTGATCAGCCGGTTCTTCTTCTCCAGCCCCGCGATGATGCGGTCCACCGCGTCGTCGATCTCCTTGAGCGTCACCGCGGCCAGGTCGCGCCGCGCGGCCAGGAGCGCCGCCTCGTTGAGGAGGTTCGCCAGGTCCGCGCCCACGAAGCCGGGGGTGCGGCGGGCGATCTTTTCCAGGTTCACGTCCTCGCCAAGCTGCACGTCCTTGGCGTGGATGCGCAGGATCTCCAGCCGGCCGTTGACGTCGGGGCGGTCCACCAGGATCTGCCGGTCGAAGCGGCCGGGGCGCAGCAGCGCGGGGTCCAGGATCTCCGGGCGGTTGGTGGCGGCCATGATGATGACGGCCATGCGCGGGTCGAAGCCGTCCATCTCCACCAGGAGCTGGTTCAGCGTCTGCTCGCGCTCGTCGTTGCCGCCCAGCACGCCGCCGGGCCCGCGGGCCTTCCCCAGCGCGTCCAGCTCGTCGATGAAGATGATGCACGGCGACTGCGCCTTGGCCTGCGCGAACAGGTCGCGCACCCGCGCGGCGCCCACGCCCACGAACATCTCCACGAACTCGGCGCCGCTGATGGAGAAGAAGGTGACCCCCGCCTCGCCCGCCACGGCGCGCGCCAGGAGCGTCTTCCCCGTCCCCGGCGGGCCCACCAGGAGGACGCCCTTGGGGATCTTGGCGCCCAGCTTGGCGAACTTCTCCGGGTGCTTGAGGAACTCCACCACCTCGTACGTCTCCTGCTTCGCCTCGTCCACCCCCGCCACGTCGTCGAAGGTGACGCCCGTCCCCTCCTCGCCCACGATGCGCGCGCGGCTCTTTCCCACCGTGAGCACACCCTGCGTGGGGTTCATGCGGCGGGTGAAGAAGGTGAAGAGCCCCACCAGCACCAGCAGGGGGAGGAAGAGCATCACCAGCCCGGTCCAGCGGGAGGGCTGCTCGTACTCGTAGCGCACCCCCGCCTGGTCCAGGATTCCGGTCAGTGCCGCGTCCTCGCCCACGATGCGCTCGCTGCGCCACACCACGCGCCCCTTGGGGCCCACGGAGTCGCGCGGCACGGCGGTGATGGCGGTGGTGCTTAGGGTGGCGCGCGCCACCTGGCCCTGGCGGATGCGGCCCTTGAGCTCGCTGTACCCCAATTTGGTGGGGCCGCGGTTGGTGAACAGGACGTTGAGCGCCAGCAGCGCCGCCAGGAAGAGGAGGAGGGGCCCGATGCCGAAGCGGGTGCGCCGCGGATCGAACCCGCCGCTCTTCGTCCGCCGGTCGTTGCCTGCTTTTCGGCGTTCGTTGGGAACGTTGGGAGGAGTTGCCATGGCGCCGGGCGGGCGCAAGAGGCGGGCCACCCACGGGCCTCGCGAACCGCACGAAAAACCCCGCCGCGCAATGAGCCGCGCGGCGGGGGTGAGGCAGGTGGGTGGCGCTCAGCTCGGGTTGGGGCGTCCTCCGCCGCCGTCGCCGCTCCCCGTCAGCTTCCCCACTCCCGCGAACAGCAGGGCGCCCAGACCCACCGAGAGGACGGCCACCCCAACCGAGCGCGCGGCCGAGAAGCGCCGGGTCTCGATTCGCCCTACCTGTTCGCGCGGAATCCGCACCGTCTCGCCGGCCCCCGGGAACTCGTACCCCGTCCCCGCCCTGAGCCAGAGCGCGGAGATGGTCAGCGTGTCGCGCGTGGTGGAGACCACCTCGCCCTCGGCCACCGCGACGTTGTTGGCCGTGACGTTGGTGAGGCGCACGTCCATCGGCCGGGTCAGGAGCACCCGCACCCGGCTGGGCGCCGGCGGGTCGCCGCCCGCGGCCGGTGCGTAGGCGAAGCAGCCGTTCAGTACCGGCAGGCACAGCAGCGCCGTGGCTACGGGCCGCACAAAGGCTCGGTTCATGGTCCCGTGGTGCTGGAATGGACGACGATGGCCGCGCACGTGGCGCGGACCTCCTGGAACAAGCCTGCCACACGCCCGCCGAAGCGCGTGTGGCAGGTGGGCGGTTCCGGTGCCGCCACCCCCGGCAGAGCCGGGAGGGCGGCGGGCCTGCTCAGCAGTCGAACGGATCGTTCGAGTTGAACAGCGGCTGCTTGTCGGTCGTCGGAATGTTCGCGGCGTTGGTCTGCCGTTCCGTCGCGCCGTACGGCACGCGGCGCGGCATGTCCGCCACCACCACGTCGGAGGTGCTGATCAGCCCGGACGGACGGCACGTCCGCTTGTAGTCGTTGTAGACTTCCGGGTTGAGGAACAGCGCGTAGTACTTCTGGAACATGATCTCGTCCAGGAGCGCGCCGCCCGTGAGCGTGCCGTTCACCGGAATGCCGCTCACGCCAAGGCGCGTCTGCTCGCACGCCACGCCCGCCAGCAGCGCGGCCTGCGCCGGACCGAAGCTCCCCTTCCGCTGGTGCGCCTCGGCGAGGATGAAGTTGTTCTCCGCGCACGAGACGATCGGCAGCGAGAAGTCCGCGGCCCCGTAGCCCGACGCGCTGAGCGACGAAGCGTTCTCGCCCGGGTCGTTCTTGTCCGTCTCGCCCGGCGTGGAGCCGACGTACTGGCCCGCCAACCCCTGGGCAGTGGCGGGGCTGTAGATCACCGGAAGGCGCGGATCGTTGCGGAGCTTCAGCTGGTCCACTCCGAACTTGCCGCCCGCGATGTACCCAGGACGGTCCACGGAGATGAACCGGTAGATCAGGTTCCGCTCGTTGCCGTCCGACGAGTGGATCGTCTTCCACGTACCCGCATCGGTCTTGATGCCGAGGTTGGCCGAGGCGATCGCGCGGTCCAGGCAGTTGCCGCCGCAGGCTACGTTCGCCTTCGCCGCGTTGGGCGAGCCGGGGCGCTGCGCCTCTTCCCAGTGCAGGTAGAAGCGCGCCTTCAGCGTGTGCGCCACCGCCGTCCACTGCGTCAGGTTGCCGCCGAAGTTCTGGTCGGCGGTTCCCGGGCCGTTCCCCTGGTTCGCCGCCATCTGCGTGATGGCGCTGTCCAGCACGGCCTGCACGCGGGCGTACACCGCCTCCTGCGGGTCCAGCTTCGGCGTGTTGATCGACGCGTTCACCGCCTCCGAGTACGGCAGGTCGCCCCAGATGCTGGCGCCCAGCCCCATGTGGAAGGCCTCCATCACCCGCAGTATCCCCGCGTACGAGGTCTCACCCGCGGCCTCGGCCTTGGTGATCCCCTGGCGGATGTTCAGCAGCCCGCCGCGCGAGTACAGGTTGGTGAACTCGGCGTCGAACTCGTCTTCCTGCACCGGCGTGTCGAACTTCTCGCTGCCGACGTACTGGCTCCCGACGCCGGCCATCTGCTGCAGCCACATCGAGAAGATGCGCGACAGGTTCGACTCGGTGAAGAAGTACGCCGAAACCTGCGCCGAGGTGAAGTGCTGGTCGACGTTCGCCGTAGGCACCGTGTTGGGGTCGACTTCGGTCGTCTGGATGAAGTCGCACGCCCCGAGCGAGCCGGCGATCGCGGCCGCGCCCAGGGCGCGGCCGAACCATCTATTGCGTGTCATATCGCGGAATCTCCCGGGTTAGCGAGTCAGGTTGACGGTGATTACGTACGAGCGAGTCTGCGGGTTGTTGAAGTAATCGATCCCGCGACCCGTGCTCTGCCCCGTCAGGTTCGACTCGGGGTCCAGGCCCCGGTAATCCGTCCAGGTCTTGAGGTTGCGGCCGCTCACCGTGAGGTCCACCGCGCTGGTGCCCAGGCGGCGCACCCACGGCTGCGTGAAGCTGTACCCTACCGAGACGTCGCGCAGCTTCACGAAGCCCGCGTCTTCCACGAACTGCGAGGTCGGCCCTTCGAAGCCGCCGCCCACGCCGTTGCCCCAGAAGCGGTTGAGCTTCACCGTCTTGCAGACGCCGTTCGGGCAGCCCGGGCCGGCGCCGCCCACCCACGACGTGTCCTTGCCGGCGCCGCGCCAGGCCAGCGTCTCCTCGTGCGTGCCGAACGTGTAGAGGGCGCCGCGCGTGCCGTTCCACATGTCGCCGCCGTGCTTGATGTCCAGCAGCCCGCTGATCGTAAGGTGCTGCCCGATCTGCAGCGAGTTGCGGATGCCGGCCGTCCAGTCCGGGTTCGGGTCGCCCAGGATGCGGTAGTCAGGGTCCGGCACGGGGAAGCCGGTGGCGCCGATGTAAAGCGCGCCCGGCGTGCCCTTGAACTGCTCGTCGATGTCCACGCCGTTCAGCTGGATCCCGCGGCCGAAGCGCACGAAGTCGCTGCCGAAGATCAGGCCGAAGGGGCGGCATCCGGTGTTGAGCGGATCCTGGTGGTCAGGGCCCACCACGTCGATCGAGTTGCCGCCGCTGAAGCCGGCCAGGAAGAGGTGCTCCGCGCCAGCCAGGTTCTTGACGCAGCTGTTGTTCTTGGCCCAGTTGGCGTTCACCGACCACGAGAAGTTGCGGGCCCGCACCGGCTGCAGGTCCAGCGTCATCTCGATCCCGCTGTTGTCGAACTCGGCCGCGTTCTCGTACTTGAACTCGAACCCGGTAGACGCGGCCACCGGCACCGCGAGGATGGCGTCCGTGGTCTTGCGGGTGTAGTACGTGAAGCCGAACGCCACGCGGTTGTCGAGCACGGCGAGGTCGAAGCCTCCCTCCAGCTCGGACTTGCGCTCCGGGCGGATGTTGGTGTTGCCGAGCACCGTGTTGGTGAAGACGCCCTCGTTGCCCAGGTAGGTGCTGGACAGGCCGTCGCCCACGTACGAGTCGTCGAAGGTGCCGACGTTGAAGCCGGTCACGTTCGAGTACACCGGGGGCTCGCGGCCGCTGACGCCGTACGACACGCGCAGCTTGCCCTGGTCCAGGAAGCCGACGTTGTCGAAGATCGGGAGGCGCGAGAAGGTCCACGCCGCGCCGACGCCCGGGTAGAAGAAGCGCTTGCCGTCGCCGCCGAAGGTCGAGGCGCCGTCGAAGCGGCCGCTCGCGTTCAGGGTGAGCTGGTCCGCGAACGTCACCTGCGTGGTGCCGAAGTATCCGTCGTTGCGCGTCTCGTAGCGGAACTCGTCACCGGTGCGCGAAACGGAGTAGTCCGTCTGCTCCGCGCCAAGGATCAGCCCCACACCGATGGTCTGGTTGCGGGCGAAGCTCTGCTGCTGGAGGCTCTGCCCCACCGTCGTGCTCCCGACCACCCGCTCGCCCAGGTTCCAGCTGGCGGTCGCGGTCAGGTTGCTGTCGATGATGCGGTTGGTGATCGTGGCGCGGGTGATCTGTCCCACCGGCTGCGCCGCCGTCTGCTTCGGGAAGATCTGCAGGCGGTCGTCGGCCCCGAAGTCGGCGCCCAGGATGTAGTTGACCCGCAGCCAGCTGGCCGGGGTGTACTCCAGGTTCACGTTGCCGAAGCTGCGGTCCACTTCCGACCGGTTGGTCAGCTCGTTGGCCACCCAGAACGGGTTGTCGTAGATCGGCGCTTCGTTGATCGACTCGATCCCCTGCCCGCGGTAGGCGTGGTGGAAGCCAAGCGGGTTGCGGTAGCAGTCAAACCCGCTGTCCCTGCGGCAGTTGTTGAACTCCGGCGGGGTGCGGAGCGCGCCCAGCTGGATCCCCGAGATGTTGGAGCCAGTCTGCACGAAGTCGCCGCCGCTGCGCGTGTAGGCCAGGTTGCCGCCCACCTTGAGGTCGCCGCGCAGCATCTGGGTGGCCTTCAGGCGCACCGACGTGCGGTCGTACCCCTGCGGACCCACCACCACGCCCTGCTGGTCCAGGCGGCCCAGCGACAGGAAGTAGGTGGTGCGCTCGGTGCCGCCGGACACCGTCATGGTGTTCTCCAGGCGGTTTCCGCGGCGGTACACCTCGCGCGCGTGGTCGTACGTGTCGGTCCCCTCGGGAAGCGCGCGGCCCCACGAGGTGCGGTTGCCCGGCGAGAGCAGCTGCCCCGGAGCGACCGGCGCGCCGGTGCTCGGGTTCACGGCGTCGCCGTCCAGCCCCTGCCCGTACTGCTGCTGAAGCGGGTGGACGCGGTTGACGTCGTCGCTCGAGTACTGGCTGGTGAAGGTGGCGCGCGTGGCGCCGGAGCGGCCGGTCTTGGTGGTGATCAGCACCACCCCGTTGGCGCCCTGCGCGCCGTACAGCGCGGTGGCCGCCGCACCCTTGAGGATCTCGACGCGGTCGATGTCGGCCGGGTTGATGTCGGCCGCGCGGTTGGTGAGCACGGTACCCGCGGTGTTGGACTCGCCGCCGAAGTTGTACGAGCCGTTGTCGATCTGCGTGCCGTCCACCACGAAGAGCGGCTGCGTGCCGCCCTCGACCGACGCGGCGCCGCGGATCTGGATGTACGCGCCCGCGCCCGGGTCGCCCGAGGTGCTGCTGACGAGCACGTTGGGCGCCTTGCCGGCCAGCGCCGAGACGACGTTCGTCTCACGCGACTGGGTGATCTCCTGCGCCCGCACCGAGCTGACAGCGGTGGTGGCGCGCTCGCGGGTGGTGGTGGTCCCCTGCCCGGTGGCCACGATCCCCTCCAGCTGCAGCACGTCCGCGCCGAGCTGGAAGTTCTGCGTGAGGGTGGCGCCCGCGCTGAGCGTCACCGTGCGGGACGAGGAGGCGAGCCCCACGCGCGAAGCGGTGATGGTGACCTGGCGCGCCGTCTGCAGGCGCGACGCGGGGACCACCAGGCGGTACGTGCCGTCGGGCGCCGTGGTGGTGCCGGCGGCGAGGGCGCTGATGCGCACGGTCACGGCGCTCTCCGGAGCGCCTGCCGCGTTGGTCACGCGTCCGGTCACCGTGGCCGGCTCCTGCGCCGCCACCGGTGAGGACGCCGCGGCCGCGGCGACAGCCGCCGCGAGCAGCCAACGAGTTTGTCTCATGCACTTCCTCCGGGAACTTGCCGGCGAGACGCCGGCAGTCGTTTGGGCGGGCCCGGCACCGCGCCGGACTCCGGTGGGACTTCCCCCGTGCCGCCGCCGGCTACACTGGGGCGGGCGTCGAGGGACCAGCGTGGGCATGCTGCGTGGGCAAGGCACCTCCTGGCGGAGGGTTGGGGGGAGGGGTAGACACCCATACAACGTATCAACACGCGAAGATGCGACAGGATCGCATTCTCACGAGCCGCCCGTCGTTCATGGGTGCGGCGGACTACGGTTTCCGGACAGTTAAGGAGCAGGTGAGTAGATGCCACGGGCTTGAGTTATAGAACGGACGTTCGAATCTGTCAACCCGCGGCGCTCCTTTCTCATCCTCCCGTGGTCTGGATTGCGCGCAGGAGGGCCCGGGCCTTGTTGAGGGTCTCCTCGTACTCGGCAGCGGGGTCGCTGTCGGCCACCAGCCCGGCGCCGGCCTGCACGTGCGCGCGCCCGCCCTGCGCCACCACCGTGCGTATGGCGATGGCGGTGTCCATGGCGTGCCCGCCGTAGGCGAAGTAGCCGGCCGCGCCCGCGTACGGGCCGCGCCGCGACCGCTCCAGCTCGTCGATGATCTCCATGGCGCGCACCTTGGGGGCGCCGCTCACGGTTCCCGCGGGAAAGGAGGCGCGGAAGACGTCCACCGCGCTGAGCCCCGGGCGCAGCTCCCCCTCCACGGTGGAGACCAGGTGGAGGACGTGCGAGTACCGCTCCACCGCCATGCGCGCCGGCACGCGCACGGTGCCGTAGCGGGCGACGCGCCCCACGTCGTTGCGCCCCAGGTCCAGGAGCATCAGGTGCTCCGCCTGCTCCTTGGTGTCCGCCAGCAGCTCCGCCGACAGCCTCGCGTCCTCCTCCGCGTCGCGGCCGCGGCGGCGGGTGCCGGCGATGGGCCGCACCGTCACGCGCCCGTCCTCCAGCCTCACCATCGTCTCCGGCGAGGAGCCCACGAGCTGGAAGCCGTCCAGCTCCAGGTAGAACAGGTAGGGCGAAGGGTTGAGGGTGCGGAGCGCACGGTACAGGTCAAAAGCGGGCACGGCGAGCGGCACGGTGAGCCGCTGGGAGAGCACCACCTGGAAGGCGTCGCCCGCGCGGATGTACTCCTGCACGCGGCGCACGCCGTCTTCGTACTCGGCGCGCGTCATGGTGCTCTCGAACTCCGGGTCCGCGGCGGCGGGCGGGGCCAGGGTGAGCGGCTCCGGCCCGCGCCCCTCGCGCAGGCGCATGACGATGTCGAGCACCTCGCCGGCGGCGGCGTCGTAGCGGCGGCGCAGCTCCTTGTCATCCGCCCCCGCCGTTTCCACCGCGGAGATGGAGTGCGCGCGGCCGAAGAGGTTGTCCACCGCCACCACGGTGCCGGTGAGCATGAAGAGGGCGTCCGGCAGCCCCAGGTCCCCGGGCGGCGCGGCGGGGAGGCGCTCGATCAGCCGCACCGTGTCGTAGCCGAAGAAGCCCACCGCCCCGCCCCAGAAGCGCGGCAGCCCCGGCACCTGCGCGGGCACGTGCGCGCGCAGGAGGCGGTCGAAGTCGCCGAGCGGGTCGTCGGAGGGGCCGGTGTCTTCCCACCCCTTTGCGGGTGTCCAGCGGTGGATGCGGTCGCCGGTCAGCTTCCACGCGCCACGCGGCTGCGTCCCCAGAAAGGTGTACCGCGCCCACGTCTCGCCCCCCACCACCGACTCCAGCAGGAACCCGAACGGAGGCCGCGCCAGCTTGTGGTAGGCCGAGACCGCCGTCTCCGTGTCGAACAGGAAGTCGAGCGACACGGGGACGAGCGTGGCCTCGCGTGCGTGCGCGCGGAATTCATCGAACGTAGGGGACAGCGGCATGGGGGGACTACAGGGATCAGGGATGAAGGGATGAGGGATGAGGGGAGGGCGGGGCGAGGGGTGAAGAGAACACCGCGATGTTCCCACCCCCATCCCCCATCCCCTCATCCCCGCGGTGTCAGTCCGCCGCCATCGGGGTTTCCGGCATCTCCGCGCTGCCGTCGACGTTGTCCTCGCGGACGATGGAGGTGGCGGCGCGCTCGTCGAAGTCCACGCGGAGCACCTGGTCCAGGCTCTCGCGGATGCCGTCGATGTGGGTGATCAGGATCACCTGCTCGAAGCGGCCTTCCAGCGCGTGCAGGAGCTGCACGACGTTGTCGCGGCGCGCCACGTCCAGCGATCCGAACACCTCGTCCAGGATCAGCAGCGAGAGCGGGTGGCCGGCGCGCTCCGCGATCATCTGCGAGAGCGAGAGGCGCAGGACCAGGTTGGCGACGTCCTCTTCGCCACCGGAGATCACCGGCTTCTCCTCGCCCTCGTCCAGCACCATGATGTTGTAGCCTTCGTCGATCTCCATCGCCGTGTAGCGCCCGTCCGTGAGCTGCGCGAGGAAGGCGGAGGCGATCTCGGAGAGCTCCGGGCGCACCTGATCGTTGAGCTCCTGGCGGAGGTCGGTGTAGGCGGCGTCCAGCTCGTCGTGGTAGCGGAGGTCGGTCTCCTGCGTCTCCACCTCGGCCGCGCGGCGGTTGTACTCGTCCTCCGCGTGGCGCGCCGCCTGGAACGCCTGCTCGGCCGTGTTCACGTCGCCGCGCAGGGTGGCGGCGCGCAGGTCGGCGGCGCGGGCGCGGCCGTCCGCCGTGGTGTAGTCGGCGCGGGAGGCCTCGAACGCCTCTTCGGAGAAGCCGAGGGCTTCGCGCTCCGCCGCGGCGGCCTTTGCGCGCGCTTCGGCGGCGGCCTCGCGGGCGGCGGCTTCGGCGCGGTCGCGCTCCCAGTCCGCGCGGCGACGGGCGGTCTCCTCCAGCCGCGCGGCACGCTTCTCCACCTCGCGCAGCTCGCGCATGCGCGCCTCAACCTCCTTGTGGCGCGCGGCGTCGTAGCCGGCGGGAGTCGCGGCCAGCTCGGCGGTCAGCTCCGCGTGCCGGGCCTCGCGCTGGGCGCGCTCCTTGAGCAGCCCCTCGCGCTCCTGGAGGGCGGCCTGGCAGCGGGTGTGCTTCTGCGTGCGGTCCTCCACCTGGCGGGAAAGGTCGTGCGTCAGCGCCTCCAGCGCCGCGACCTCCTCCGGCTTGTCCTTGAGCTGGTCGAAGCGCGACGACCACCACTTTCCGTCCTGCACGACGGAGATCCACTGCTCTTCGAGCTCTTCCAGGAGGCGTTCGTAGTCCGCTCCGACGGGGCGCCCGCACGTGGGGCACGTGCCATCAGCGCCCAGCTCCTTGATGGAGCGGATCTGCTCCTTGAGCTCGGCGCCGCGATCGCGGTAGCCGCCGAGCTTGGTCTCCGCGTCCTGCCGGTCGCGCAGCCAGGTGGTCTTGCTCTCCTCCAGCTCCGTGTCCACCTCGGCGCGGCGGGCGCGGAGCTGCTCGAGCTCGGTGGCGTAGCGGCGCTCCAGCTCGGGGGCGGTGTCCAGCTTGGCCAGCCGCGCGACGGTGCGCTGCGTCTCCCCCACCGCGTCCGCGATCTGCGCCACGAGCGACTTGCGGCGCTCGGCGTGGCGCGCGAGGTCGGAGAGGCGGGTGCCCTCCTCGGTGAGCGCGGGGAGCACGGCGAGCTGCTCGCGCAGCGGTGCGAGATCCGTCTCGGCACCGGCGACGGCGGCCAGCTCGCCCTCCGCCCGGGCGGCGTCGCGGCGGGCGGCGTCGCGGTCGCGGAGGGCGGCGTCGGCGGTGTGGGTCAGCTCGCGGAAGCGCTCGCGGGCGGCCTGCGCGGCGGCCCAGCGCGGTGCGACCAGCTTGAGCGCGGCGCGGGCGTCCTCCGCCTCACGCTCGGCGGCGCGCAGGGCTTCGAGCGCTTCGGCAACGCGGCGCTCGGCTCCCTGTCGGGCGGCCACGATCTCGCCACGGTCGCCCAGGGCGGCGCGCAGGGCGCGGATCTCGGTGCGCAGCTCGTTGCGGCGGAGACGGGCCAGCTCCTGCGCGCGGCGCAGCCTCTCGTATCCCAGCACCTGGCTGAGGAAGCGCCCGCGGTCCGCCGGCCCCATGGTGGCGAGGAAGGCGAGCTCCTTCTGCCCCGTGAAGTAGGTGTTGAAGAACTCCTCGCGCGACATCCCCAGGCGCCCCTGCAAGTACGCCGTCGCGCCGCCGAGCGTGGCCGCCACCGGGGCCACGCCGCCATCCAGGAAGACCTCCGCCTTGCTGAGCGTGCGCACCACGCGGTACTCGTGGCCGCCCAGCTCGAACTGCAGCTCCACCTCCACCCGCGCGCCCTGCCCCGCGCGCGCGAAGCGGATGGTGTCGTTGGTGCCGCGCGCCGCCGCCGCGCCGTACACGGCCCAGGCGATCGCCTCCAGGATCGTGCTCTTTCCCGCCCCGTTCGGACCGATGATGCCGGTGAGCCCCGGGCGAAAGGCGATGTCCGTGCGCGCGTGCTGGCGGAAGTTGCGCAGCTTGAGGGAAACGAGCCTCATACGGCCTCCCCCGCCCGGTCGACGTACGAGGTGGCGAGCTCCACCAGCCGCTCGCGCTCGATGCCGGGGTTCTGCGGGCTCCAGCCGCGCAGGTACGCCGCCACCTGCTCCTGCAGCGTCTGCCTGCGGATGGGCGCGCCGGAGCCGATGCGGCGCCGCACCTCGGGGGGACGCGCGTCGAGGTGGAAGTGGAGCGCCTCGGCCTTCCACTCGCGGATGCGGCGGTGGTTCAGCTCGCGCACCAGGTTGCGCGGCACGTCGGTGATGACGAGCCGTACGATGCGCGCCGCGATCCCGCCGGCGACGCCCTCGACGGCGGCGCGGATCCCCTCGTCCAGCTCCGCCGCGCTCAGCCCACGGCCGTCGAGGCGGGGGAGGTCGACGGTGCTGCGCGTCTCCACCGGGTGGAACTCGGCCGCGCGGCGGTCGGTGTCGTACAGGAGGAAGCCCTTCTCCCCCGTCTCCATCCAGATGTTGGTGGACGTGCGCTCGATGGCGCCCGCGTACCACATGTTAGGCGCCAGCTCGGTCACCAGGTGGTAGTGCCCCAGCGCCACGTAGCTCCACCGCTCCGGCCCGATGCTGGTGTCGGCCACCATGGCGCCGCCGTACTCGGTGACGTAGCGGATCTTCTGCTCGGCCACGGTGCCGCTCACCGTGCCGTGCAGCATCAGGATGTTGTTGGTGGAGGCGGGGTCGGGGTCCATCGACGCCTCGTGGTCGCACGCCAGGGCGTTGTGCGGCATGCACATCACCGAGGTGTCGAGCGACTCCAGCCGCACGTGGCTGCACTCCTCGGTCACCACCCTGATCCCCGGGATCTCGCAGAAGAGGCGGAGGATGTTCCCCGTGTCCGACGAGCGGGGGGAGTCGTGGTTCCCCGCGAGCATCACCACCGGCACCCCCGGCAGGCGCTCCGTGAGGATGCTGAACTGGCGGAACGCCTCGGCGATGGCGGTGTTGGAGGGGCGCACCGTGTGGAAGATGTCGCCCGCCACCAGCACCAGGTCCGGCCGCAGATCGCACACGCGCGCCACGGCGCGGCGGAAGGCTTCGGCAACGTCCGCCTCGCGCACGTTGATCCCCCGCGGGGTGACGCGGTGGTAGGCGCGGAAGCCCAGGTGAAGGTCTGCGAGGTGTGCGATTCTCACGGGCGTCGATGGAGCCGGGTCGGGGGGCCGGTGCCGGGCGGGGAGGGGTGCGCCGCGCCCCTTGCGGGGAGGGCGGCGCCGCCCCTTTCTTCATACCCCGATCCGCCGGTCTAGAGCGGCAACGTAGAAGGGTTGGGCCCCCGGAGCAACGCCGGGGCGATCCGTCCGTCACAGCGGAGTGCGGCACAAGCCCGCTCCTTCCAGGAACTTTATAAGGTTACGCGCCATGGCCAAGAAGAAGAAGCTCTCGCCCGAGGAGATGCACCGCCAGCTCCAGGACACCGTGCAGGCGCTCCCCTACGCGATCACGCAGATGGAGAAAGAGGGGAAGCGCGGGCAGGCGTTCCTGCTGAAGTACATCCGCGGCCCCATCATGCGCTTCATGCACCGCATGTCGTCCAAGCAGCGCTACGCCGGGCCGGAGGGCTCCAAGCTGAAGCAGTCCGACCAGATGAAGCGCCACCTGGAGCAGCGCCAGAAGGCGATGGAGTTCTACCAGGGAGAGATGAAGCGGGCGCAGCAGCGGCAGGCCAAGAGGCAGGGGAAGAAGCGGTAGGGCGACCCCCTGTAGCCGGGGGATGAAGCCGGGAGACAGGGGATGAAGCTGGTAGCCAGGGGATGAACCTGTCATCCGGCGGTTGAAACCGCTGCAACAACCGCGGGAAACCTGCCTTCGCAGGTTCCGGCGGGCGGGGTTGGTGCGGGGCGGCAAGGACGGTGCGGCGGCTGGTTCGCCGGGGGATGAATCCCCCGGCTGGAACCACGGGAAGGCGGCTGAAGCCGGCTCGAGAAACGCGGCATTGGACCAGGAATCCGCGAAGGCGGACTTTGCGTTTTTCCAGCGGCGAATTCATCCGCTCCTGGACGGGCACCCCTTGCCGCGCCGGCATTCAGGACGCGCCGAGATCCCGCCCCGGAGTCCGCGAAGGCGGACTTTGTGCCGTTGTTGCAGCGAGTTCACTCGCCCGCGTCGCCTCCCGTGCAGATACAGAGCGCTCCTCGCGGTCACGGAAGACGGCGATGGAGGGGAGGCGCGGCCACTCGGCGGCTGGCCAGAGGTCGAACATGCCGGCGCGCGAGGGGAAGGCGGGGCCGTCCTCCAGCGCGGCGGCGAGGAGGAAGTTCTGGCGGTCGGGGAAGTCGCGGCCCATGTGCGAGTAGACCACGACGCGCGGGAAGACCTCGGCCACCGTGCGCACCGTCGACCAGAGACGCACCGATCCGGGGCCCTCCGCCACGCCGATCGCGTTCATCAGCAAGAGGCCGCCCGGCGTGAGGAGGGCGCCGAGCTCGCGCATCGCTTCCTCGCTCACGAGGTGGAGCGGGGTCATCTCGGTGCCGTCGTAGACGTCCAGGAAGACGCGGTCCCAGGAGGCGCGGGGGAGGCCGGCGGCCACCGCGCGCGCATCGCCGTGGACGGTGGCGATGCCGTGCTCCGGCCGCAGGCCGAAGTAGCGGTAGGCCACGCGCGTCACTTCGGGGTCGCGCTCCACGACGGTGACGCGGGCGGTGGGATCCTTCTCCGCGATGCGGCGCGGCAGGGTGTAGGCGCCGCCGCCCAGGCACAGGTACGACAGCCCCGGGCGCCCCGTGTCACCCAGCCAGCGCTCCGCCGCGGCGATGTAGGCAAAGGAGGGGGCGCCGCTCCGCGACAGCTCGCCCGACTCGATCTCGTCGTCCTGGTAGAGCTTGAGCTCGGGCTGGCGGCCCTCCGCGAACACCGTCTCGGTGACGCGCAGGGTGTTGAACGGCGTCTCCGTCTCGTGGAGGACGCGCTCGGTGGTGGTGGGCGCCGGGCGGCTCGGGAAGAGGAGGGGCAAGGTCAGGATCGCGCCCATCACCATCAGCAGCGGGCCGGGAAGGACGCGCGGAAGGAGGACGAGCCCCGCCAGCGCCGCGCCCACCGCCAGCCCCACCAGCACCGCGATCGCGGCGGTACCCGCGAGGCCGAAGGAGTCCTCGTCCTCGTCGTCGCCCGCGGCGGCGCGCTCCCACGCCACCAGCGCAGGGAGGAGGAAGCCGGCGGCGTAGACGGGGATGCCGACCATGAAGAGGAGCGCCGCGGCACGTCCGGGGCCGCCGAAGCGCTCGCCGCCAGCCGCCGTCCAGAGGATGGCGAAGAGCCCGCCCAGCGCCAGCGAGAGCCCCGCGAAGAGCCAGCGTCCGGTGGGCGCGACGTCGCCGCGGGCGCCGGGGGCACCGGCCCACATCCCGGCGGCCAGGGCCACGGCGAAGGTGGCCGCCAGCCCGCCGGCCGCGCCCAGCGCACCGCCGGCCTCGTAGAGGATCAGGCTGCCGGCGGCGAAGAGGGTGATGCCGGCCGCCATCCCCACCAGGGCGGCGCGGGCCGCCAGCCCGCCGAAGCGCACGCGGTCAGGGCGCAAAGCGTCCATATCCCCCGCGATAGTAGAGGAGCGGGGTGCCCTCGCGGGTCTCCGCCGCCTCCACCTCGCCCACGAAGATGGTGTGATCGCCGCCGTCGTAGGCGTTGCGCACGCGGCAGTCCAGCCAGGCGAGCGCCGCGTCCAGCACCGGCGCGCCCGTGCGCTCCGCGTGGAAGGCGGTGCCCAGGAACTTGTCGCCGGTGGTGGAGCTGCCGAAGCGCCGCGCCAGCGTCTCGCCCTCCCCCTCTTCCAGCACGTTCACGGCGAAGACGCCCGAGCCCTTCACGTAGCGGTGCGTCTCGCTCGCACGGTCCACGCAGGCCAGCAGCAGCGTGGGCTGCAGCGACACGGAGCAGACGGCGCTGGCGGTGAGACCGGCGGGGTGCCCGTCGTCGCGCAGCGTGGTGACCACGGCCACGCCAGCGGCGAAGTGCCCCATGACGCGGCGGAAATGGCTCGGATCGATCATCCTGGCACCCCTGCGGGGCGGTCGGTAGGTTGGCCCGCGGGCCGGGCGGCAAGGCCTTGGCCGGTTCTTTGCGCTCGCCACGCACGCACCGGGCCCGGCGCATCCGCCGCTGCCCGCAACGACCGCGGGCCGGCAATGGTGGCCCGGCCCGCACGCACACTCATACGGCTCGCAATGCGCGACTTTCCAGACCGCGGCGCCCGCGCGGCGGCGCTCCTGATTCTAACCGCTCTCTCCGGCTGCGACAACGTGCAGTGGGGCGGTTCGTCGATGCAGGTGGTGCCGCCACCGCCCGCCAGCGACGTGGTGCAGGTGTCCGCCGTCACCGAGGGGCCGGCGTCGCTGGGGCTCCCCACGGGGTCGGTGCTCTTCCACGTGCTCCGCACGGCGAACGGGGCGCAGATCATTCCCGTGGCCGAGATCTCGGGCGATTCGCTGCGCACGCTGCGCCGCCCGGCGGGGGTGTCGCCGCAGGCGTACGAGCAGCGCTTCCGCCGCGCGGTGCTGGAGCCCAACTCGCAGTTCGTCCTCTTCCGCCGCGGCGCCCGCGTGGGCACGGCAACGGTGCAGGGGAATGGCCCGGTGAGCACCTGCGGCGTACCCAGCTCCATCGGCCTGGTGACGACGGTGGCCGCCGCCGCCGCGGAGCGCGAGTTCGTCGCCTTCCGCAAGGGGCTGGAGCCGGACGTGGTGGGCGAGTTCTCGCCGCCGCAGGTGGCCGGGCCCATCCGCCGCTACGGGCCGCTGATCGCCGAGCGCGCCGTGCTGCAGAACGGCCTTCCGCGCCCGCGCAGCTGGCCCGGCGCCCAGCGCGACCTGCAGGCGCTGGACGTGGTGCGCGGCGGGCAGCCGGAGATGGCCTCCACCTTCCTGGTGGGCGACCAGCTCGCCGTGGGGCCGCCGGAGGAGGACGGGTGGAGCGTCTTCTTCGTGGCCTCGTACGAGCAGCGCACGGGGTACAACCCGTTCTACACGGAGGTCTCCGACTACCGCAAGGGCGGCAAGCGCGCCCCCAAGCTGGTGGACTACCTCAACTGGAACCGCACCGGCGGCGCGGAGATGCTGGTGCAGGTCTTCGGCGCGCAGGACTCCTGGTACGAGGCCGTCTCGCAGGACCGCGGCAACCGCTGGGCGCGCGTGTGGGAAGGGACGCCCTGCCGCGGCGAGGCGCCGTAAGGGCTTCACCCCCCCCGGCCGCGGCCATCGGTGCCGGGGGCTGAAGCCCCCGGCTGGAACCACGGGAAGACCACTGAAGTGGTCTCGCTAACCGGCGAATCGCATTCCCCATCCCCATTCCCCATTCCCCCATTGCGCCAGGTCTGGATCACCAAACGCGGCGGGCCGGAGGTCCTCCAGGTGCGCGAGGCGCCCGATCCCGAGCCGGGGGCGGGCGAGGTGCGCATCCGAGTGGCCGCGGCGGGGATCAACTTCGCGGACATCCTGGCGCGGATGGGGCTCTATCCCGACGCGCCCAAACTCCCCGCCGTCGTGGGGTACGAGGTGGCGGGGACGGTGGACCGCGTGGGGAGCGGGGTGCAGGGGGTTCGCGAGGGGGACCGGGTGGGCGCGATCACGCCGTTCGGCGGCTACTCGAGCATAGTGGTAGTCCCTGCGGCGCAGGCGATTCCGCTGCCGGACGGGCTCTCGTTCGAGAAGGCGGCGGCCATCCCCGTGAACTACCTTACCGCGTGGATCATGCTGGCGCACCTGGGGTGCGTCCGCGCGGGGGACCGGGTGCTGGTGCACGCGGCGGCGGGGGGCGTGGGGGTGGCGGCGCTGCAGATCTGCCGCGCGCGCGGGGCGGAGGTGATCGGCACCGCCAGCGCATCCAAGCACGACCGGCTGCGGGAGATGGGTGCCGCGCACTGCATAGACTACCGCACGGAGGACTTCGAGGCGGAGGTGAAGCGCATCACCGGCGGCCGAGGGGTCGACGTCGCGCTGGATGCGATCGGCGGCGAGTCGTTCGGCAAGAGCTACCGCTCGCTGGCGCCGCTGGGGCGGCTGTACGTGTTCGGGGTCAGTTCATTCGCGACCGGCGAGCGGCGCAATGTGCTGTCCGCGCTCCGTGGGGTGATGCGGACGCCGCGCTTCCACCCCTTCCCCCTGATGAACGCCAACCGCGGCGTCCACGGCGTAAACCTCGGGCACCTGTGGAAGGAGACGGAGCTCCTCGCCCGCGGCATCGGCGAGATCCTGGCCGGCGTGCGCGCCGGGACGCTGGACCCCGTGGTGGACCGCGTCTTCTCCTTCGAGGAAGCGGGCGAAGCGCACGCGTACATCCAGGGGCGCGGCAACTTCGGCAAGGTGCTGCTGGCGCCCTGACCCTCGCCCTCTTTCGAGACGATACAACGCGGGGCTGGACAACGGGCCCCGCAGCACCGACCTTTGTAGCCACTTCCCCTACCGCGCCCCGCCCCCGCCGCCGGTCCCCATGCTTCCACCGATTCCCGCGCTGCGCGGGCTCACGCTGCTGAGCGCCTCCCTGGCGCTGGGCGCGTGCGACCTTCCCGCCGCACAGGCACCCGCCGGCGTGGCGTCCGTCATCAGCTCGCTGCGCGCGGAGCCCGCCGCCGCGACCGCGATGACGGGGAAGTTCCGCGTCGTCTACCAGGCCGTAGACGACTCCACGTACGCGCGGTGGCAGGACGACTTCCGGGAGGCGCGCTTCCTGGAGGGGGTGGCGGAGTGGCTGAACGGATGGATCGCGCTGCCCAACGACGTTACCATCGGCTTCGAGAAGTGCGGCGAGCCCAACGCCTACTACGACCCCGAGAAGCGCGCCGTCTCGCTCTGCTACGAGCTGGTGGACGACCTGGACGCGGTGCTGGGCGGCGACGGCGACGAAGGAGCGCAGGCGGTGAGCGACGCCCTCCTCTTCACCACGCTGCACGAGGTGGGGCACGCGCTGGTGGACGTGCTGGACATCCCCATCGCGGGGCGCGAGGAGGATGCGGTGGACCAGCTCGCCGCCGTGATGCTGGTGGATGGATCGGAGGAGGGGAGCGAGGCAGCGGTCAACGGCGCCTCGGGGCTCGCGATTGACGAGGGGGAGCTGGACGACCTCGCCTTCGCGGACGAGCACGCGCTGGGGTCGCAGCGCTTCTACAACGTCCTCTGCCTGGTGTACGGGCAGGACCCCGACGGCTACGCGGATTGGGTCAGGGACGGCACCCTCCCCGCGGAGCGCGCCGAAGGGTGCGAGGCCGAGTACGCGGACGTGTCGCGCAGCTGGGACCGGCTGCTGGAGGCGTATCTGCGGCCCTGACAGCGCAACACATAGAGTGAATAGATAGGCAACTGTGTACTTGGCTAAGCTTAGCCGGAGTGGACGGCTGTCCAAGTATGGCGCGCGCCGATAACCCGGACATGCCCGGACCACCTCGGATGTAGCCGGATCCGTCATGGAAGCGGGCGCCTGAAACAGATCACAGAGGCGGAATCGTTTACCATCCCCTCGTCGCCGGACTCGTCAAAGTAGGCAAAGTACATTCGGGAGCGAACCGCGGAACGCGAGCGGGCGTACGATTTCCACAACAAAGCGCCCCGGCTCGCACCGAGCTGGGGCGCTTCGGTTCGTCTATCCCTAATGCGTTCTACGGGATGGCTTCGGATAACGCAAGCGGGGGTAAGTACAAGCGGGAGTGGCCTTTGCCACTCCCGCTTGGTTTGTCCCACCCTTGACAACCGATTCAAGCGAGTCAAGGGTGGAATCGGGAAGAAGTGGAGATCCAGCAACGGCGTATGCAAACCGACCGCGCGCAAAGCCGAACGAGCTGTGCCCGGATTGCGAGGAGCCGTTGACGGTGCGCGCGTGGTCCACGCACTGGCGGTCGGGTGACAAGATCATCCCGATCCGGAGGATGGCGCTGGCGTGGTGTAACAACCCGGACTGTCTGGCGTACCGAGGTCGCAAACGGAACGGCAAGGCGGCGTAGCAGGGGGGTGGAGGGGGGGCGGTCCCAAGGTGTGGGACCGCCCCCCGGGTTTTGCTCATCCTTTCAGCCACTCCGGCGGCGGTTCTCGGAAATGACGAGGAGCTCGCCGACGCAGCGGGATAAAGCTATTGCGACACCATCCACAGGCCGCTAAAGTTGCGAGCGGGTTACGACTTGCGACGCCGGAACAGCAGCTGGATGGTTCTGACTCCGACCCGACACCTCCGTGTGAGTCTCACCTTGCGGTGGGGATCGGTTCGGCCACTGCCCGTGCAAACTTTGCCACAACGGAGACAACCAATGCGAAGATTCAGCGGGGTACAGCTGCGAGCCGGCGCCCGACTGGCGATCTGTAGTTTGGCCATCGCGATATGTTTTGCGGCACCTGCCAGCGCACAGGTTCCGTATCAGCGAGGGCAGGCGGTTCAGTATAGTGACGGGGCTGAATGGACGGATGCCGAATTCGTGAGGCTGACGCCCAGTGGGACCCAGGCGATCGTGCGAGAGAAGAACGCGTACACCACCAGCGGGTACTTCGAGCGAGCGGTGAACCTCGATCGCATGCGTCCCCGACAGGCGCAATCCGCCCAGCGCCCGGTGACCGGGCCGGCAGCTCCTCGCCCGGCGCAACCTACGCCGCCGCCGGCCCGACCCGCACCAGCGCCCGCGCAGGCGGGGGGATCGCCCCGGTCCGGAGACTACGACATCTACAGTTATGGTAGGGGGACCAATCCGATTCGACTGGGCCGGATTAGTCTCTCCGGCAACAACTATCGGTTCTACGACAATGGCGACAACTTGAAGGGCCAGGGACAATATAGCTACGCTGCGGGAACCGTTACGTGGCGCACGGGCCTGCTCAGGAGCTATGGCTGGGGCGGCGAGTTCAAGATCGAACGGGGCGGGCGTGAACATTCTATCCGTCTGAACACGGTGACGTACGCGTTGAACACGCGCTAATCTCGTGTGTCCTTGGCGGAAGATCCGGTCGGCGCGCAGCGTGTGTCCTGAACCGCTGACCACTCTGGCCCATTTACGCAGGTACACAATCGCCAATAGATAAGGAGGGCGCCTCGGATGCCGGAGCGCCCTCCTTTTTGGATTCAGCGGGTGCGAACCTTGACCGCGCTTTGGAAGGCCGCCGCCGGCACGACGCGCGTGAGGACGTTGGTGGACGCGAGCCATGCGGATGCGTCCAGGTCCACCAGCAGGCGCACGTCGTCGTCCTCGTCGCCGAGCGACACGGGTCTCTCCACGACGATGCTGTCCGCGGGGGCGATGGCGACGCCGACACGGCCGATGATGTTGACGCCGCCGATCACCAGGCCGGAGGCCACGTCCGCCTCCACGCGGGTGAAGACGATGCGCACCCGGTCGTAGTTCCCCCGCCGCACCTCGCCGCCGGTCAGGCGCACGGTGTCGCGGCCCTCGATGCGCACGGAGGCCGATGCAGGTGCGCGGTTGACTTCCTCCACGCGGTTCGACGACAGCAGGCTGACGCGCGCGTCGAAGGCGATCGTTCCCTGCGCCACGGCGGCGCTCAGCGAGCGGTGGCCGTCCGCGGGGGCGAGCGACATCCGCGCGGCGCTCGGGGAGCCCTCGGGGGTGGCATCGCCGGTGGCGTGCACCTCCACGTCGCGCGCGCCGCCGGCCACGAGGTCCTTGCCACACCCGCCCAGCGCCACCACGGCGATCAGCGCCATCCAGCTCCGCTTCCTCATATCGTCACCCCTCCTCGGTTGAACCTGCGTCAGTACCCACGATCCGGGCCAGCTCGGCGGCGGCCCGCTCGGTTTCCGGGCCCGTTCCCAGCTCACGATAGATCTCCAGCGCCACCTCCAGCCGGGCGATCGCCGACTCGGTCCTCCCCTGCTCCGCGTCCAGCAGCGCGTACTCGTGCTGCGTAGTCGCCAGCTCGATGGCGGGAATGGCCTCGCCGCGGCAGATGCCCAGCGCCTGCTCGTAGAAGATGAAGGCCTCCCCGTCTCCGCGTGCGCGCGCTACCGCGCCCAACGTGCGGTACACGTACGGCAGGAGTGTGATCAGCGAATGCGCGAGCGCCACCGCCTCCAGCGCGCGCGCCGCCTGCTCCGCCTCGCGAACCCGGCCGCGCGCGAGATGGACTTCCGCCACGTTGATCAGGATCGTTCCCTCGACGTAGGGCGAGGACGCCTGCTCCAGGGCAGCCTGAAACTCCGCGCCGGCCTCGTCCAGCCGGCCGCGCGCCATCGCCAGGCGCCCGCGCCCGTTGCGGATGTGCACCGCCGCGCCCCGATCGCCGACCTCGTGCGCCCGGTCCAGCCAGCGCTCGCAGGCGTCCAGGGCGCCGGTGCGCAGCTCCACCACGGCCATGTTGACGTAGAGCTGCCAGCGGTGGACGGGCGAGCCCCCGTCGCCCAGGAGCTCCAGCCCGCGCTCGTACCAGCCGCGCGCTTTGGCCCACAAGCCCTGGTCCGTCCGCACGTTGCCGAGGCCCAGGCACGCGACCACGGCTCCCTCGGCGTCGCGCTGGGCGGAGCCTATCTGGAAGGATTCCGTGTAGAAGCGCACCGCGTCGTTCAGCGCGCCGCGCGTGCGGGCTACGCGCCCCAGCCTCCGCAGCGCGAGCGCCTCGCTGCTCCGGTCGCGCGGCTTGCGCCCCAGCGCCGCCGCGCGCAGGAAGAAGCTCTCCGCCTCCTCCAGCCGCCCCTCGTCTTCCTCCACCTCTCCGGCCGCGATCAGGGCGCGCGCGGCCGCGGCGGGGTCCCCGGCGTCGATCGCGCGCAGGGCGGCGACGGAGTGGCGCATCACCCGCTCCACGCGATCGCGGGCGCGCTCGGCCAGCGCGGCGATCCCGGCCTCCAGCGCGTCCGCGTCGGCCAGGCGGGTGCCCAGGGTGGCGTACGCGTCCGCGGCGGTCCAGGCGCGCCCGCCGTCCTCGCGCGACGCACCCACGAGCGCGGCGCGCAGGAGGGACAGGTCGTCCGCCCTTGGAAGCGCATCCAGCGCATCGCTCAGCTTCAGGGGTCGCTTCACGGCAGTGGGCTCAGGTGATTCATCCGCATCTCACCAGGGCACGCTCCGTTCCGCCCCAACCCCGCGCAAACACTGGGGTTTCCCGCCCCGTCGCCATTGGCGCCGCTGCATTTTCTGCTACATGCCCGAAAATGCAGCATTCGGGCTGCCGGGGCATGGCGGGCGAGTAAACTCGCAGCAACAACAGCACAAAGTCCGCCTTCGCGGACTCGCGCCTCCACATCCGTGGTAGGCGCGCGATTCATCGCGCCCACCCTCGCCCCCGCCTCGAACCCCGCCATCATCGCACCAAACCCGTAGGGGCTGCCCCACGTGGCTGCCCGTGCCCAGAACTGCGCCGCCGCCCGTCATCCCGGCAAAATCCCGTATTCCAGCGCCTTGCGCGTGACGGTGTTGCGATGCACGCCCAGGATCTCCGCGGCGCGGCCGATCTGGCCCTCAGCGTGGTCGAGCACCTGGCGCAGATGGAGCGCCTCCATCTCCGCAAAAGACAACGTGGGGGAGTAGCCCGGAAGCGCGATCCCCTGCGTCTCTCCGGGTGGCGTGGCGCCGAGATCCACGTGCTCCCCCAGGACCACCTCTCCCGGCGCGATCAGGACGGCCCGCTCCAGCGCGTTGCGCAGCTCGCGGATGTTGCCCGGCCAGCGATGCGACGCCAGCCGCTCCAGCGCAGCCTCGCTGATCGCGCGCACCGGGCGCCCGTACGCGCGGGCGAAGCGCGCGGCGTAGTGCAGGGCTAGCGGGCGGAGGTCGCCCGGCCTCTCGCGCAGCGGCGGAAGGTGGA
Source organism: Longimicrobium sp. (assembly GCA_036389135.1). Taxonomy (NCBI): domain Bacteria; kingdom Pseudomonadati; phylum Gemmatimonadota; class Longimicrobiia; order Longimicrobiales; family Longimicrobiaceae; genus Longimicrobium; species Longimicrobium sp. The sequence continues at coordinate 12,374 of DASVQP010000044.1, read as the reverse complement.
GCCGCACCACGGCCAGCCGGTAGTACAGGTCCTCGCGGAAGTCGCCGGCCGCGATGAGCGCCGGAAGGTCGCGGTGCGTGGCCGTCACCACGCGCACGTCCAGCGCGATGCGCTCCTCTCCGCCCAGCCGCTCGATCTCGCGCTCCTGCACCGCGCGAAGGATCTTGGCCTGGAGGACGAGGCTCATGTCGCCGATCTCGTCCAGGAAGAGCGTCCCGCCCCCCGCGCGCTCGAAGCGGCCGATCTTGCGCGCGACCGCTCCCGTGAACGCACCCTTTTCGTGGCCGAATAGCTCGCTTTCCAGCAGGTCCTCGGGGATGGCGGCGCAATTGACCGCCACGAAGGGGCCGCCGGCGCGCGCGCTCACCCGGTGGACGGCGCGTGCGATCAGCTCCTTTCCGGTCCCGCTCTCCCCCGTCACCAGCACGGTGGCGTCGCTGGGCCCTACGCGCCCCACCGTCTTGAAGACCTCCACCAGCGCCGGGCTGCTCCCCACCACCTCGTCGTCGCCCTCGGGCACTTCGGGGAGGGGGATGGCGTCCGCGCTCCCCTCCCCCGCGCGAAGGACGCGCGCCACCTCGTCGGCACGCAGCGGCAGCGTCAGCAGCTCCGCGGCGCCCAGCGACGGCGCGGCGAGCGCCATCCGCAGCGAGGGCGCGGCGGCGGCGAGGACCAGGGCACCCGTCTTCGGCTCGCGCGCCACGCGCCGGATCAGCTCGTCGTCTTCGGCGATCAGGTCGAGCGAGAGGATCGTGGCGGTCCACGGGCCTTCCGCCAGCGCGCGCAGTCCGGCCGCCAGCGTCGCTTCGGCGCGCGCCTCACCCGCCAGCGCGCGCACCGCATCCGGCAGCGCGACCCCGATCGCCAGGAGGCGTATCTCCGCCATGCCGCCTTTTGCAAAATGTGACGAACGCCCGTTCCGATCTGCTGCAAATTGTAGCGTCGCAGACCCTTCAACGAAAGGGCGAAGAGCAAAAATCCAGCATCCATGCGGGTTTCTTCTGCGGCACTGCCCCTGCCTTACCAGTTCCCGACGCCGACGAGCGGCGGACCACGAGAACGGACAACCGGGGGAGGCTACGATGAACGGCAAGGGACTGTGGATCGCGGCGGCGGCAGTGGCGCTGAGTGCATGCGAGAACACCGCGGGTCCGGGCGACGACGCGCGGATGGAGGTGGCGGCGGTCGGGGAGGATGCAAGCGCGGCGCGGAGCGTGTCGCCGGCCGAGTCCGGCGCGCGGTCGCAGCAGTCGAGCGCTTCGGGGACGGTGAGCTTCGACGCTCGCGTGTACGTGCAGACGTCGGCGGGCGCGTGGCTGGAGCTGACGGACGGCGCCGCGGAGTCGGTGTCGGTGGATGCGGCGGGGCAGAGCGAATCCCGCGCGTTCGCGTCGGAGCGGGTCGAGGCCGGCAGCTACAGCCGGGTGCGCGTGGTGTTCGAAGACGTGGACGCGCAGGTGAACGGCTCCATCCAGATCGGCACCGGGCTGCTTTCCGGGGCGGTGTCGGTGGACCTGCAGAGCGACAATCAGGTGGTGGTGGAGCGCGAGGTGAACGTGACCGCGAAGACGGCAGCCACCACGCGGCTCCTGGTGAACCTCAACGCGGACGCGTGGCTCAACCGCGCCAACGCGCAGACGAAGACGGTGGGCGAGGCGGAGTTCGCCTCGGCCGTGGCGGTGACGGCGCGCTGAAGCGCCTCTCAACTCTTTTTGACGGAGATCTGACGATGAAGCTCGTGATGACGATGGCCGCCGTGGCGGCCCTGGCGATCCCCGCCGCCCTTGCGGCGCAGGTGGAAACGAAGGCGACGGTGGGCGCGCGGGCCGGCATTGATGCGCCTGCCGCGCAGGGTGGGCTGAGCGCGGACGCGACGGTGCGCGCCACCGCCGACGCGGGGCTGCCGGACGCGCCGGTCCGCCGCGCGGTGGCGAGGTCGCGGTCCCGCGGCAACTCCGAGGCCGAGACGGCGCGGATCGCGGCGGAGGTGCAGGCGCGCCTCATCGCCTCCCGCGACGCGCTGAGCGACGAGGGAAGGCGCGTGGCGTCGAACGCGGAGATCACCGCCGGCGCCGACGCGATGGCAAAGGGCGCCACGCGCGCCGAGCTGGCCCTGCTGGCCCGCAGCGCCCCGCCCCGCCGCTCGCTGGTGGCGTCGGTGGATGCGCTCGCCCGGCTGGGCACGCGCAGCGGCGACTTCGCCCGGTCGGCGACGACCATCGCGGGACGTCTGCAGGCGGGTGCCAGCGATCCGTCGATCACCCGGCTGGGCGTGGGCGCGCAGGCCGGCGCCGGGGTCAGCACCGCGACCGGCGGCGTGCTCCGCACCGGCACTTCGGTCACCGGACGCGTGACGGGCAGCATTCTGCCCTGACCCGCTGAACGGCTGGCCTCACACAGAGACACAGAGCCACAGAGAGAACCGCAAAAGGTTTTCTCTGTGGCTTCGCTGTTCCCTCTGTGTCCTCTGTGTGATGCTTTGTTGTTTGGCGGCGCCCGTGGCCTCACATTGTCCGCCATGCGCCCCATTCTCCTGCTCGCCCTCGCAGTCTCCGCGTGCGCGCCCGATCGCGGGAACGCGCCGGTCACCGTGTCCGCGGCGGCGTCGCTGCGGGAGGTGATGGCGGAGCTGGAGGCGGAGTACGAGGCCGCGCATCCCGACGTGGAGGTGAGGACCAACTTCGGGGCATCGGGGGCGCTGCGGCAGCAGATCGAGCAGGGCGCGCCCGTGGACCTGTTCGTCTCCGCCGCGGTCGCGCCGATGGATGCGCTGGCGAAGTCGGGGCGGGTGGATGCGGCCACGAGGCGGGTGCTGGCCGGTAACGAGCTGGTGCTGATCGTTCCGGCGCGGGGCTCGCCGGTGCGCGGGTTCGCCGACCTCGCGCGGGCGGAGGTGCGGCGGGTGGCACTGGGGGCGCCCGCATCCGTGCCCGCGGGCGAGTACGCGCAGGAGACGCTGCGGGCGGCGGGAGTGCTGGACGCGGTGCGCGCGAAGGCGGTCTACGCGCAGGACGTGCGGCAGGTGCTCGCCTTCGTATCCTCCGGCAACGCGGATGCTGGGATCGTCTACCGCACCGACGCGGCGGTGACGAAGCGCGTACGTGTCGCCGCGGTGGCGCCTGCGGGATCGCATCGGGCCATCGTGTACCCCGTCGCGATCGTGACGGGCGGGCCGAACACGGAAGGTGCGCACGCCTACCTCGCGTTCCTCCTGGGTCCTGCGGGACGCGCGGCGCTGCGGCGGCGCGGGTTCCGGGTGGAGGGGTGAGCGTGTTCGACTGGTCGCCGGTCTGGCTCTCGCTGCGGGTGGCGCTTTCCGCGCTCGCCATCGTCGTCGTCCTAGGGACGCTGGCGGCGCGCTGGACGGCGCGCCACGCCTTCCCCGGGCGCGACGTGGTGGACGGCCTCTTCCTCCTCCCCCTCGTGCTCCCGCCCGTGGTGACCGGCTTCGCGCTCCTGGTGCTCCTGGGGCGCAACGGTCCCGTGGGGCGCTTCCTGGAGTCGGCGTTCGGCGTGCGCGTCGTCTTCACCATCCACGCGGCGATCCTGGCGGCGGCGGTGGTCGCCTTTCCGCTGATGTACCAGAGCGCCAAGGCCGCCTTCCAGTCCGTCGATCCACGGCTGGAGGACGCCGCGCGCACGCTGGGGGCCGGAGAGGCGCGCGTCTTTCTCGCCGTCACCCTACCGCTCGCGTGGCCCGGTGTCGTCGCGGGGATGGCGCTCGCGTTCGCCCGCTCGCTCGGCGAGTTCGGCGCGACGGCGATGGTGGCCGGCAACATCCCCGGCGAGACGACGACGGTGCCGCTCGCCATCTACTTCCTGGCGGACGCGGGGGAGCTGAGGACGGCGGGGCTGTACGCGCTGGGGATCAGCGCGCTCAGCATGATCCTGGTGGTGGGGCTCAACGTGTGGACGCGCCGGCGCACCCCGCGCTGGCAGCGCAGGGCGGGGCGGTAGCGGTGCTAGAAGTCCGCGCGGCCAGGCGGCTCCCGGAGTTCACGCTGGAGGTGGACTTCCAGGTGCGCGACGAAGTGCTCGTCCTCTTTGGCCCATCGGGCGCGGGGAAGACGATGACGCTGCGCCTGGTGGCCGGCCTGGAGCGCCCCGACGCGGGAGAGATCCGGCTCGGCGGACGCGTGCTGGTGTCGCGAGAGGCGCGCGTGTGGGTGCCGCCACGCGAGCGCCGCTGCGGCCTCGTCTTCCAGGACTCCGCCCTCTTCCCGCACCTCACCGTCTCCGGCAACGTCCTCTTCGGCGCGCGCTCCTCCGGCGCGAGAGCGCGCCTTCCGCGCCTCCTGGAATCCTTTCATCTCACCCACCTGGCCGCCCGATACCCCTCTGAGCTCTCCGGCGGCGAGACGCAGCGCGTGGCGCTCGCCCGCGCCCTGATGGCCGAGCCCGAGGCGCTCCTCCTGGACGAGCCCTTTACATCACTCGACGAGGACGCGCGCCGCATCGCGCAGGACGAGGTGCTGGCGGCGCACGCGGAGTGGCGCATCCCCTTCGTCTTCGTCACCCACGACCGCGCCGAGGCCGAGCGCATGGGGGATCGCATCCTCTTTCTGCGCGACGGGCGGCAGGTGGGAGAGGAGCGAAGGTAGGACCGGGCCCCCTCCCCCGCTCGTCACCTCGCGGCCCCTCCCCCAAAAACCACCTGGGGGAGGGGCGTGCGCATGGATCCGCGCCCCGGGCTCTTCGGGTTCTGGCGATTGGAAGGGGACAGCGTGGACAGGGGACGTGCTGATTCTGGGCTGTCCACGCCGCACATATTCAGCCACCCTCCCGACAAAGTGGCCGCCCGCCGAAGCCGCTGCGGGAGGCCCACTTAGCGCGTCCACGGCAGGGGCAAAGTGTCGCAAGTGCGCGCCCCGTGCACTTTTACGAGGTGCGTCAGGACCCTTGATTCGGATTTTCTTCGGTATTATACATCATTCAGCAGGACACGCCGAGTGAGCACCTGGACCGCAGCATGGAGGGAGCTGAGATGGATTTCCAGAGGACGCGGGACCCGCACGAAGCCAACATCCAGCACCTCCGCGACACGGCATCCGCGCGGGTGGAGGGGACGTCGCTGCGGCGCGTGGCGCGGGAGATCGGGATGAGCCCCACGGGGCTCAAGAAGTTCCTCCTGGGAACGGCGCCGTACTCGCCCACCCTGCGGAGGCTGCGCAAGTGGTACCTGCAGTACGGCGGCACGCACCCGGGCTCCGTGGGAGAGGAGGAGGTGGGCCACGCGCTTGCCCTCCTCACGCAGGACCTGCACCCCGGCGCGCGTCTCCAGACCACGGACCAGGTGCTGGAGTCGCTGGCCCGCGGCTACGACGCCAGCGGCCGCGAGCGCCCGCGCTGGGTCTCCGAGCTGCGCACCGGCTACCGCGCCCAGCGCTCGGCCTGACACCGGCACAGCGGCGCAGAGGCACGGAGAACCGCGAGGTTTCCGTGCCTCTGGCTGGGCACTGGGGGGCCGGCGAGTGAACTCGCTGCAACAACAGCACAAAGTCCGCCTTCGCGGACTCGGGGGCGAGCTCTGCGCGGGCGGCGGGATTTCGGCGCGGTCAGGAGCGGCCGCGCGAAAATCCCGTAGGGGCAGCCCCGCGTGGCTGTCCGTGCCGTGAGGTTGCGCCGAGGCCCGCTTCCAGGAGCGAATGATTTCGCCGCTGGAAAAACACGAAGTCCGCCTCCGCGGACTCCGGGTCCAATCTCGCGTTTCTGGAGCCGGCTTCAGCCGCCTTCCCGTGGTTCCAGCCGGGGGATTCATCCCCCGGTGACCCGGGACCAGCCCCCACCATCCGGCCCGCCCTACAACCCCCGCTCGTACACCCGGTACGTCTTGTACAGCTCGAATCCCACTTTCTCCAGCGCCTGGCGCATCAGGAAGTTGTCCTCCAGAATCCATGACGCCTCGCCCTTGTTGTACCCGCGCTCGCCGGCCGCCTGAAAGGTGCGCAGGTACATCGCGGCGCCTATGCCGGACGACTTCTGGTATTCGGGGCGCAGGCCCAGCGTCATGATGCGCGCGGAACCGATCTTCCGCTTGTGCCAGAGGAACTTGAGGAAGCCGAAGGGGAAGAGCTTGCCGTCGGGGACGTGCCGGATCGCCTCGTTCAGGTTGGGCAGGGAGATGGCGAAGCCCACCGGAACCCCCTCCTTCTCCGCGACGATGCAGAGCGCCGGGTCCACGACGGACTTCAGGTCCTTGGCCATGTACGCGAACTCCTCCGGCGTCATCGGCACGAACCCCCAGTTGCGCGCCCAGGCGGAGTTGTAGATCTCCTCGATGATCGCCACCTCTTCCGGAAGGCGGCGCATGTCCATCGAGCGCAGGGTGACCCCTTCGCGCCGCGTCATCCGCTCCACCCCGCGCACCAGCCGCTCCGGCGGGATGGGGCTGCCGATCCAGTAGGCGAGCAGGTCCTTGGCCTTCTCCAGCCCCGCCCCCTCCAGCAGCGCGCCGTAATAGGGCGGGTTGTGCGACATCGCGACCGTGGGCGGCGTATCGAAGCCGTCCACCAGCACGCCGGGCGAGGAGATCTCCTCGTTGGTGGAGAGGTTCACGGGGCCGCGCATCGTCTCCATCCCGCGCGCCTTGAGCCACCCCGCGGCCGCGTCGGCGAGCGCGCGGGCCACACGGGGATCGTCCACCGACTCGAAGAGCCCGAAGAAGCCTACGCGGTCCTCGTGGAACTCGTTGTGGCGGTGGTTGACGATGGCCGCGATGCGCCCGACCGTCTCCGCGCCGCGCTCGGCGACGAAGTAGGCGACGTCCGCGTGCTGGTGGAAGGGATGCTTTGCGCGGTCCAGCGCCGGCTCCAAAGCAACACGAAGCGGCGGCACCCAGTGGGCGTCGCCTGCGTTGGCCGTCCAGGCGAAGTCGATGAAGGGGCGAAGCGACTCGCCCCGCGGGACCTCACGGACCCGCAGGGCGGTGGACGAAGCGGCGGAGACGGCGGCCGTCATGACGATCGAAGGTTTTTAGCGGAGCCCTAGCTGGCGCCCCACGCGGCCGAAGGCGTCCAGCACGAAGTCCAGCTGGTCGGTGGTGTGCGTCGCCATCACCGAGGTGCGCAGCCGGCACGAGTGCTCGGGCACGGCGGGCGGGAGCACCGGGTTGGTGAAGACCCCCGCATCGAACAGCGCGCGCCAGAAGACGAAGGTCTGCTCGATGTTCCCCGAAGCCACGGGGATGATCGGCGTCTCCGAGGTCGCGGTGTCGAAGCCCAGCGACTGCAGGCCGCCGCGCAGGTAGTCGGCGTTCTCCCAGAGGCGGGCGCGGCGCTCCGGCTCGCGCGCCATCACGTCCAGGCAGGCCAGCACCGTGGCCACCGCGGAGGGCGGCATGCTGGCGCTGAAGATGAGCGGGCGCGCGTGGTGGCGCAGGTAATGGATGACGTTCTCCGGCCCCGCCACCGCCCCGCCGATGGATGCGAACGACTTGGAAAAGGTGACCATGGTGAGGTCCACCCGCTCCTGCATTCCGAAGTGCTCGGCCGTGCCGCCGCCGTTGGGCCCCAGCACGCCCACGGAGTGCGCGTCGTCCACCATCAGCCGCGCCCCGAACTCCTCCACCACGTCCGCCACGGCGGGGAGGTTGACGATGTTCCCCTCCATGGAGAAGACGCCGTCCGTCACCACCAGCGCGCCGTTGGCGCCCGCGTTGCGCTCCAGCGCGCGGCGCAGCCCCTTGATGTCGCCGTGCGGGTAGCGCACCAGGTCGCCGGCGGCCAGTTGCGCGCCATCCACCAGCGAGGCGTGGTTGAGCCGGTCCTGCACCACCACGCTGCCGCGCGTCACCAGCGCCGAGATGACGCCCAGGTTGGTCTGGTAGCCGGTGCTGAAGACGATCGCCGCCTCGGCGCCCATCAGGGCCGCCAGGCGGTGCTCCAGCTCCACGTGCAGATCCAGGGTGCCGTTCAGGAAGCGGCTCCCCGTGCAGCCGGTGCCGTAGCGGTACAGCGCCTCGCGCGCGCGCTCCAGCACGTACGGCTCGTGCGTGAGCCCCAGGTAGTTGTTGGAGCCCACCATGACCTTGCGCTCGCCGCGGATCACCACCTCCGTATCCTCCGAGGCCTCGATGGCCTGGAAGTACGGATAGAGGCCGCGCCCCATCATCTCGCGCGCCGCGGTGTAGCGGCTGCACTTGTCGAAGAGGTCCGCCATGCGCCGCGAGGTCGTCGCCACAGTAGCCATCAAAGCCATCCCTGAGTTCGGTACCACCGGGCCGTCTCGGCCAGACCCCGGCCCAGCGGCATCGCTTCGTCGGCCGAGAGGAGAGCTTCGGAGCCGGAGAGGTCGCACTCCCACGCCTCCGCCAGCACCTCCTCCGCCTTTTCGCGGTTGAACACCCCCGCCCCGCCCCAGCGCCCCGCCAGCGTCCCCGCCGCCCGGAAGAGCGCGGGAGATATTGGGATGCGCAGCGGAGTCGTGTCCAGCGCCGCGCCGATCCCGTCCAGCAGCTCCCCGAAGGGGTGGGCACGCGGCCCCGCCACGGCGTACGTCCCGGGAGCCACGTCGGCGGCGCGGGCGATGGCGCGCACCAGGTCCGCCACGTACACAAGCTGGGCACGCCGGGCCGCCCCCGCGGGGAGCGGGGCCAGGCGTCGCTTCACCAGCTTGAAGAGGGGGAGAAAGGAGGCACGGTCGCCGGGACCGTACACGGCGGGTACTCGCAGCACCACCACCTCCACCCCCTGCCCCTCCGCCGCGCGGACTTCGGCCTCGCCGGCCAGCTTGCTCCGGCCGTACGCCGAGATGGGCGCGGGCGTTTCGTCGATGCGGCGGGGGCGGCCGTCCACCGCGGGTCCGCAAGCGGCATACGAGCTTGCGTACACCAGGCGCCGCGGCTTCGCACCAGCCCGCAATACCCCGGTGACCACATTTCGGGTCCCTTCGGTGTTGGCGCGGCGGAACGCCGCCTCGGAGGGGGCCGTGGTGGCGCCGGCCAGGTGGAAGACCGTGTCCGCCCCGTCCGCGGCCGCCGCGATGGCGTCCGTGGCGTCCAGGTCGCCGGTGGCGAGCTCGGCTCCCAGGGCGCGCAGGGCGGCCGTGTGGCTGGTGGGGCGGACCAGTGCGCGGACCTTCCACCCCTGCTGCGCGAGGTAGCTGGCCAGGTGCCCGCCCACGAAGCCGGTGGCCCCGGTGATCAGCGCGATTCGGCTCATGGATGACCGGTGAAGATGCGCGCGCGCCGGCCGAAATGCAACGATTTCGGCCGTGGGTATAACAAAAGAGGACCGGGCATTCACGCCCTGATCCTCTCGCTGGCCGTCGTTCGGCAGGGCCGGAAGCTAGGGCAGGTGTGCGGGAAAGTCAACGACGCGGCTGACACTACGGACGGAACGCCACACGCGGGTTGAGCCCCGGATCTTCGGCCGCATGATGGAGAGCTCTGCGGATGTTAGCTAAGGGCTGTTGAAATGGTGTCTCAAGGGTCGTCGGCAATGCTCCCGGGGCAGAATCAGGGGGCTTGTGTCGTATTGCTACCTCGAGTACCATTTCCGCCACAGGTAACCCTTTCGCAACCTGCACCCGCATGGCCCTTGATGGACGCTCTCTTACCTTGGGCAGATCGTTGGGGCAACCTAGCGGGCGTCGCGGACCTTTTCCTTTCTATTATAGGATTCGCCGCGACGTTATATGGCCTTTGGCGCGCAACGACAGCCGCCCAAGCTGCAGAACGCGCGGCGACAGGAGCTAGGGAGGCGCTTCTGCGCTCTGGCAATATCGCGGAACTTGCCACGGTTATGAGTGTGATGGAGGAAATCAAGCGACTTCACCGCATCGGAGCTTGGCCGTTGTTATTAGATCGTTACTCGATACTTCGGCGGTCGTTGATATCGATCCGTTCATCCAGCCCGAGCCTTGGGGACGAGGACACAAAGACGCTTCAGGGCGCGATCCGCCATTTTGCAGCGATCGAACAAGCTGTCGAGAAGGCATTGGACACAGGGGGTGCTCCTACTAACGTGCCGAAGTTGAATAAGATTGTTTCTCAGCAGATTGACTTACTAGAAGAGTTGCTCACCTCACTCCGAACCGCTACAGGAGCCTAGGACATGCCGGATAAGCGAGTGCAGCTCCTAAAGAACCTCCTCCGAAAGTCGGAGGAGGGGAGCGTCAGCTGGGAACCAACTGCACATGAAAACGAATTTCAAGCGAACTTCACAGGCTACACGCTGACCATCAGCCAGCGCCGCGGTGAAAGTGGCAGTTTGGATGAGGTAGTTTCTATCTACAACGCTGATGGAGTCCTAGTGGAGGAGTTCGACGATACTGAACTCACTAGCGTAGAGGGGTTCCAGCCGTTCCTGACGATGCATCGTATTCACGAGTTAGCACGCCGTTATGCCATGGGTGCTGAACAGGCGCTGGATGCGCTTCTCAGTGAGCTTTCGGACGATCTACCATTCTAGGTGGCACATCTACTCGACGAGAATTGCTGTGCCTTGGGGGGGAACGCCGCCTGCGCTCGAGGAAATCTCTGTTCGCCGGCCTCATCACCATCAGAAGCGCGGTGAGGTTTCTATCCTTTCTCAAGCGCGCGGAGTTGGCCTGAGTGATGTCGCCGCTGTATGCAATCTAAGCAGAACGCCCCGCCATCATTAAGCATGTAGCCACGGCTTTGCCAAAAACCGGATGCACACCACGGGTGCTGCAAAGCTGACGGCAGCTGCGAGAGCGCACCGAAAGAGATCGTCTCGTGCGACCGTGTGGCTCTAAGGTTTCTACCAGTTCCCACACTGGCACGAAGATGAACGTGGTTAGATTGGGGGAGCGTTATTTTCCCGTGTACCTCTTATGAACCGCGGAAATCCCGAGTAGGCGCAGCCGGATCAGACCCTGTTCGCGCGCAGCTCGTCGAGCGGATAGTGGGTGCCGCGCCACTCGATGCCGCGGTGGATCAGGGCGTAGAGCGTGGCGTTCCAGACGATCACGATGAACAGGAGGCTCGCGACGGGGACCGCGATGCCGCCCCAGACCGGCGCCCGCTGCTCGCGCGCGGCGCCGCCGAACAGGCCCAGGATCATCGCGACCGAGAATGCGTAGATCCAGCGCGTGGGGCCCGCGGTCAGGAAGAGGGCGATGAAGGGGAAGATCATGAAAGCCAGCTGCGTCAGCGTGGCGAAGATCACCATCGAGACACGGTAGTCGAGGCCCGCGAAGCCGTTCTTCCGCAGCCCGCGCACCGCCTCGGGAATGCTGCGGTACCATTCCACCGAGACGTGGCTCACCGCGACCAGGAAGTCCTGCCGTTGGCCGTTCTTCTTCATCAGCTTCCCAAGCTTCATGTCGTCGTCCGGCCGCATGGCGATGGCGCGGTGGGTGCCGATGCTTCGGTACGACGGCGCGCGCACCAGGTTGAATGCGCCGATCCCGATGTGGCTGGGGGAGCGGGGGTCGCGCGCCTTCCACGGGCGCGAGAAGAGGAGGAAGCAGATCCCAAACAGCACGCCGAACGCCTGCAGCAGGAAGCCGGGCATGTCGATGCGCGGCGCCATCGTAAGGTGGTCCAGGCGCTCGCGTTCCATGTAGCTCGCCGCCAGGCGCACGGTATCCGGCGCCATCACGACGTCCGCGTCGGTGAAGAGGATCAGCTCGCCGCCCGCCTCCGCGGCGCCGAGCTCCAGGGCGTGGTTCTTCCCCAGCCAGCCGGCCGGGAGCTCGCGCACGTGAACCACGCGCAGGCGCGGATCGGCGGCGGCCATGCGGTCCAGGATCTCGCCCGTGCGGTCGGCGGAGCGGTCGTCCACCACCACCAGCTCGATATCGGCGAGGTCCTGGGCCAGGATGGAGCCCATCGCCTCCTCCACGTCGCGCTCCTCGTCGCGCGCGGCCACCACCACCGAGACCAGCGGGAGCTCGGCCTGGGGGAGGGGCTCCACCGCGGCGAGGTAGCGCAGCTTCCCGCGCCCGCGCAGCAGCTCCGCCGCCACCAGGAGGAAGGACGCCGCCGTCACCACGGACAGCCAGAAGAGAAAAGTGCTCATCACGCTCCAAGAGGGTTCACACGCCGGCGGCGGTGAGTCTAGCGGGGGCGCGGCGGCGCGGCCAGCCGTGACGGGCGCGGAGCTTGCTACCCAGGGGACTTACGGAAAGGCGCAAACAAGGGAGGCAGCGTGGCCGACATCGACGTGGAGCGGGACAGAGGTAGCGTGTGGCCGTGGGTGATCGGGGGGCTCGCGGTGCTGCTGCTCGCCGTGGCGCTCTGGAGCTTGCTGAGCGGGGGCGGCGGGGAGGTGCGCGTCCGCGAGGCCACGCCGGAGACGGTGCCCGCGGCGGGAAGCTGAGCGGGCCGCTTGTCTGGCGCCGGGGAGACGCTATATTCCCCCGAAATCGCGTGCGGGCCCGCCGGGGCCCGGCACGGCCACGGCGTCGGC
>DASVQP010000043.1 GCA_036389135.1 Longimicrobium sp. | reverse complement strand
CTAAGTGCTAAGTGCTAAGTGCTAAGTGCTAAGTGCTAAGTGCTAAGTGCTAAGTGCTAAGTGCTAAGTGCTAAGTGCTAAGTGCTAAGTGCTAAGTGCTAAGTGCGGAGTGCTGTTACTCAGGACTTGGCACTTAGGACTTGGCACTAAAAGGGGGTCAGCACCAGGGCTCGTCTCGAAAACCAGAACCAAGCGTACCTCCCGACCCCACGAAAGATGACCTTCATGCGGATGAAGAACGGCGGGGCGGTGGCGCTCCTGGTCGCGGTGGTGCTGGCGGCCTGCGGCGGCGATGAGGGGCCTCCGGAGGAGCTGCGTCCGCCGCTGACCGGCAACGACGCGGCGCGGCCGGAGCCCGGTGGGACGGCGGTGCTGGCCGAGGCCAACGACATGGAGCGGCCCATGCCCCTGGTGTGGCAGTCGTCGCTCGACTCGGACATCGTGGACATCATGTACATGGGCCTCACCCGCAGCGCCTGGCGCAACGGGCGGCTCGAGTACCTGCTCTCCGAGGAGTCGCCGATGGCGATGGCGTGGCACTGGGAATACGCCACGCCGGATTCCGCCTCGCTCCGCTACCGGATGCGCTCGGCGCTGCGCTGGTCAGACGGGAAGCCGATCACCGCGCACGACGTGGTGTGGACGTACCGGATGCTCAAGGACACCCGCGTCGCCTCGCCGCGCCAGGAAGACGTGGCGGCCGTGGACTCGGCGAAGGCGGAGAACGACTCCACGGTGGTCTTCTACTTCGAGCGCCGCTCGCCCGAGATGCACTTCGCGTCGGCGATGACCATCGCGCCGCGCCACCAGTTCGAGGCGGCGGGTCCGGCGGGGCTCCGCACGCATCCCTCGCTCAACGATCCCACGAAGCTGGTGGTGAGCGGCCCCTTCCGCATCGGCGATTGGAAGCCGGGGGAGCGCATCACCTTCGTACCCAACCCGCACTTCCGCCCCGCGCCGCGCCTGCAGTCCATCGTCATCCGCGTGGTGCCGGAGATGACGACGCGGCTGGTGGAGCTGCAGACGGGGAACGTGGACATGGTGCGCGGGCTGGCGACCGACCGCATTCCGGGGCTGCGGCAAAGGGCACCGAACCTGCGTTTCGAGCGCGAGGCGAGGCGCTTCTGGGAGTTCGTGGCCTACAACCCGGAAAAGGTGGAGGCCTTCCGTGACCCGCAGGTGCGGCGCGCGCTGGGGATGGCGATCGACGTGCCGCGCATCATCCGCTCGCTGCAGCTCGGCGAGTTCACGGAGCCTTCGGGAGGGCCGTACCCGCCCATCTTCAAGGACGTGTACGACCGGCAGCGGATGCGCCCGCTGGCCTACGATTCGGCGGGGGCGCGGCGCATCCTGGCAGCGCGCGGTTGGAAGGACACGGACGGCGACGGCGTGCTGGACAAGGATGGGAAGCCCTTCCGCTTCACGATGCTGATCAACACGGGAAACCAGCGCCGGGCAGACGTGGGGCTCGTGCTTCAGCAGCAGTGGAAGGCGCTGGGGGTGGACGCGCGGCTCCAGCAGCAGGAGTTCAACACCTTCATGGACCGCCAGATCGAAAAGGACTACGAGGCGGTGCTGGGCGGCTGGGGGGTGAACCTGAACCCGGACCTCACCCCGCTCTTCGCCGCGGATGCGCAGCTCAACATCGTGTCGTACCGGGACACCGTGGGGCAGCGCCTGATGCGCCAGGCGAAGGAGCAGCCCACCCCCGAAAAGGCCAACCCGCTGTGGCGCGCCGCCGCGGAGCGAATCGTGCAGGAACAGCCGTACACCTGGCTCTATTTCTACGATCAGGTGGACGCCGTGAGCGACCGCCTGCGCGGCATCCACATCGACACCTTTGGCGCGTACCAGAACGCCTGGGAGTGGTGGATTCCGCGGGCGCGCCAGGGCCGCGGCGCCCCCAGCATGACCGCCGCCGAGCCGCCCAAAGACAGCGCCCGCAACTAGGCACCAGGCACTTAGGACTTAGGACTTAGGACTCAGGACTCAGGACTCAGCACTTGGCACTAACGACCCACCCCGGGCACTGAATGATCGGATACCTGCTGCGCCGCATCCTGGGCGCCATCCCCCTGCTGCTGGGGATCCTGACGCTGATCTTCTTCGTGGTGCACCTGGCGCCCGGGGACCCCACGGCGCGTTTCTTCTCGCCCAACGTGGCCCCCGAGGTCATCGAGCAGATGAGGCGCAACCTGGGGCTCGACCAGCCGCTCCACATCCAGTACTTCAAGTGGCTCTGGTCGTTCATCCGCGGCGACTTCGGCTACTCGTTCGGGCAGATGCGGCCCATCGGCGAGATCCTGCCGGAGGTGCTGTGGAACACGGTGCAGCTCACCCTAATCTCGCTGGTGGTGATCTTCGCGGTGGGGATGCTGATCGGGATCGTGCAGGCCGTGCGGCAGTACTCCATCGCCGACAACGTGCTCACCTTCCTGGCGCTCTTCTTCTATTCGATGCCGTCGTTCTGGTTCGCCCTGATGCTGATCCTGATCTTCTCGCTCAAGGCGAACACGGCCGGGTGGCCCATCCAGTTCCCCGCGTCAGGCATGACGGGGGTGGAGTACGACTACCTGAGCTTCGGCGGCAAGGTGAGCGACCGCATCATGCACCTTATCCTCCCCGCCACGGCGCTGGGGATCGGGTCGGCGGCGGGCGTCGCGCGGTACATGCGCGGCTCCATGCTGGAGGTGATCCACCAGGACTTCATCCGCACCGCGCGGGCGAAGGGCTTGAGCGAACGGACGGTGGTGTTCAAGCACGCGCTGCGGAACGCGCTGATTCCCATCATCACGCTGCTGGGGCTGTACCTGCCCTTCCTGCTCAGCGGCGCGGTGCTGGTGGAGACGATCTTCGGGTGGCCGGGGATGGGGCGGGCGATCGTCGACGCCATCCTCCAGCGCGACTACCCGATGGTGATGGCCACGTCGTTCGTGATCGCCGCCATCGTGGTGGCGGGCAACCTGCTCTCGGACGTCCTATACGCGGTGGTCGACCCCCGCATCCGTACGGATTAAGGCGGCGATGCGAGCTTCTCCCAACGTAGAGTCTTCGCCCCCGGAGCCGCTTCCGGGGACGGCCGCGGGCATGGGTGGCGCCAGCGTGCGCCCCGGCGGCGCCGCGTGGACCGGCATCGTGCTGGCCATGCTGGCCTGGGGCTTCGTCCTCGCGCTCTTCTTCCTGTCGCGCGAGCGGCTGTGGGGAATGGGGCGCGGCGGGCGCATCACCGCCGACCTGTACCTGGCGGCGGCAACGATGGCCGTGATGGCGATCGCGCTGGCGTACTACACCGTACGCGGGGTGCGGCGCAGGCAGTCAGGCGTGGCGAAGCCGCGCGGCGACAGCCAGTGGTCCATCGCCTCGCGGCACTTCAAGAAGAACCGCCTGGCCATGGCGGGGCTCGCGGTGATGATCCTGCTGTACGTCATCACCCTGGTGACCCCGCTGGTGGCGCCGTACGACCCGGCCGCGCAGGGCGACATCGTGCTCATGCGCAACCTGCCGCCCTCGGGCGAGCACCTGATGGGGACCGACAAGTTCGGGCGCGACATCTTCTCCCGCGTGCTGTACGGATCCCGCATCTCGCTCACCATCGGGTTCATCGCGGTGGGGATCTCGGTGACGCTGGGGACGCTGGTGGGGGCGCTGGCCGGCTACTTCGGCGGCTACGTGGACACCATCCTGATGCGCCTGACCGACATGATGCTGTCGTTCCCGCGCCTGGTGCTCCTGATCGTGGTGATCGCACTCTTCTCGCCCTCCATCTGGCTGGTGGTGGTGGTGCTGGGGCTCACGGGGTGGATGGGGACCGCGCGACTGGTGCGCGGGGAGGTGCTCAGCCTGCGCGAGCGCGAGTTCGTGCAGGCCGCGCGCGCGCTGGGGATGGGCGACTGGCGCATCATCTCGCGCCACGTGATCCCCAACACCATGGCCCCCGTCATCGTCTCCGCCACCCTCGGCATCGGCCAGACGATCCTGACGGAGGCGTCGCTCTCCTTCCTGGGCCTGGGCGTGCAGCCGCCCACGCCGAGCTGGGGGAACATGGTGGCCGACGGCCGCGACGCGCTGATCGACGCGTGGTGGATCGCCACCTTCCCCGGCATCGCCATCGTGCTCACCGTGATCGCCTTCAACCTCCTGGGCGACGGCCTGCGCGACGCGCTGGACCCGCGGCTGAGGACGTGACATGGCTGCGCGCCTCGCTCCTTCCGCCGAAACCATCTCGTTCGAGGAGTTCCTCGCGACGGTGGATGAGGATGCCCGCGTGGAGTGGGTCAACGGCGAGATCGTGGAGATGAGCCCCGCAACGGACCGGCACGCGGAGATCACCGTCTTCCTCACAACGCTGCTCAACCTGTTCGCGAAGAGGCGGCGGTTGGGCCGGGTGGTGCATGCGCCGTTCTACATGCGGGCCGGGCCGGAGGCGGGGGCGCGCGAGCCGGACGTGCTTTTCGTACGCACGGAGAACCTCGGCCGCATCAAAAAGACGTACCTGGATGGCCCCGCCGACCTCATCGTGGAGGTCATCAGCCCGGATAGCCGGGGTCGAGACCGGGGCGAGAAATTCTACGAGTACGAAGCGGGTGGAGTGGGCGAGTACTGGATCGTCGACCCGTTGCGCAACAAGCTCGAGGTGTACCGTCTGGGGCCGGGTGGGTACGACGTTGTCCTACCCGACGAGGACGGGCGGATACGAAGCGAGGTCATGGAAGGGATGTGGATCGACCCGGCATGGCTGCGGAGCGAGCCGCTCCTAGACGAATGGTGGGTCCTCGAAAAGGAATGGGGGCTGATTTGACGAACGGGGGCGGGGCGGGGCCGATCCTGCAGGTGGAGAACCTGCGGACCTACTTCAAGACCGACGCGGGAGTGGCGCGCGCGGTGGACGGCGTGTCGTTCCACGTCAACCCGGGCGAGACGCTGGGGATCGTGGGGGAGTCGGGGAGCGGCAAGTCCGTGACCTCGCTCTCCGTGATGCGGCTGATCCCGGAGCCGCCGGGGAAGATCCAGCCGGAGTCGCGCATCCTCTTCCGCGGGCAGGACGGGGAGATGGAGGACATCGCGCGCGCGTCGGAGAAGCGGATGCGGCAGATCCGCGGCAACGACATCGCGATGATCTTCCAGGAGCCGATGACCTCGCTGAACCCCGTGTTCACCGTGGGCGACCAGATCGTGGAGTCGCTGCGGCTGCACCAGGGGCTCAACAAGAAGCAGGGGCGCACGCGGGCCATCGAGATGCTGGAGCTGGTGGGGATCCCCATTCCGCACCAGCGCGTGGACGAGTACCCGCACCAGCTTTCCGGCGGGATGCGGCAGCGCGTGATGATCGCCATGGCGCTCTCGTGCACCCCCAAGCTGCTGATTGCCGACGAGCCGACGACCGCGCTCGACGTGACGATCCAGGCGCAGATCCTGGAGCTCATCAACAAGCTCAAGTCGGAGCTGGGGATGAGCATCATCCTGATCACCCACGACCTGGGCGTGGTGGCCGAGACGTGCGACCGCGTGATCG
The DNA here is from genome assembly GCA_036389135.1 of Longimicrobium sp. Classification (NCBI taxonomy): domain Bacteria; kingdom Pseudomonadati; phylum Gemmatimonadota; class Longimicrobiia; order Longimicrobiales; family Longimicrobiaceae; genus Longimicrobium; species Longimicrobium sp. The sequence goes on along the minus strand of DASVQP010000043.1, from coordinate 96,765 downwards.
TGATGTACGCCGGGCAGGTGTTCGAGGAGGGCTCGGTGGACGACGTCTTCCACAACCCGCAGAACCCGTACACCGAGGGGCTGCTGCGCTCCATGCCCAAGCTGGGCGAACAGGTGGAGCGGCTGGCGGTGATCCCCGGCGTGGTGCCGTCGCCCACCAACTGGCCCGCCGGGTGCCGCTTCTACGACCGCTGCCCGTACCACTGGGACAAGACACTGCACGAGGAGCCACCCCTGTTCGAGATCGGCCCGGGACGCAAGAACAAGTGCTGGCTCGTGGAGCACCCCGAGCAGCGCGAAGAGGTGCGGCGCGCGGGCGGCGGCTTCACTCCGGCGGGCGCGGTCTCCGCCACCGGCCCCGTGGCGTCGGTGGCCGGGTCGCCGGACGACGTGGACGCCAGGACCGCGGAGGGCATCTGATGCCGGCGACACCCGAAGGGCCGACGCCCGCCGGCGGCCAGGGCGCCGGCGACGGCCAGCGCAGCGGCGGCTCGCAGCCGAACGCCGGGGCAGAGGGGCTGGTGGGCGAGGGGATCGAGCGCGGCCCGGCGGGCGCGGGCGCCGAGGAGCGCGCGCAGGTGGCACGCATCCCGGAGCCGCCGGGGCGCGAGGTGCTTCCCCCCGCCAAGGGCGACAGCGATCTGCGCGGCTCCACGCCGGACGACATGGAGCCGCCGCCGGACGCGCTCCTGGTGGTGCGCGGGCTCAAGAAGTACTTCCCCATCCACAAGGGCTTCTTCAACCGCCACGTGGGCGACGTGAAGGCGGTGGACGGCGTGTCGTTCGCGCTGCGGCGCGGCGAGACGCTGGGGGTGGTGGGCGAGTCGGGGTGCGGCAAGAGCACGATGGGGCGCAGCATCCTGCGCCTGATCGAGCCGAGCGCCGGGAGCGCGCACTTCGAGGGGAACGACATCTTCACGATGGACAAGGGCGACCTGCGCCGGATGCGCCGCCGCGTCCAGATCGTGTTCCAGGACCCCTTCTCGTCGCTGAACCCGCGCATGACCATCGCGGAGACGATCCGCGAGGTGCTGGGGATCCACGGGATCGCCAAGGGGCAGAAGGCCAACGACCGCATCGCCGAGCTGCTGCGCGTGGTGGGGCTGCGCCCGGAGCACTCCGTCCGCTATCCGCACGAGTTCTCGGGCGGGCAGCGGCAGCGCATCGGCATCGCGCGGGCGCTGGCGGTGGAGCCGGACCTGATCGTGTGCGACGAACCCGTGTCCGCGCTCGACGTGTCGGTGCAGGCGCAGGTGATCAACCTGCTGCAGGACCTGCAGCGGGAGCTGGGGCTCACCTACATCTTCATCGCGCACGACCTGTCGGTGGTGGAGCACATCTCCGACCGCGTGGCGGTGATGTACCTGGGGCGCATCGTGGAGCTGGCGGACTCACGCCAGCTCTACAAGAACCCGCTGATGCCGTACACGCGTGCGCTCCTCTCCGCCGTGCCGATCCCCGACCCGCGGATCAAGCGGGAGCGCGTGGTGCTGCAGGGGGACGTCCCCTCGCCGGCCAACCCGCCGTCGGGGTGCCCGTTCCATCCGCGCTGCCCGCACCCGCTCAAGGACGCCGACTGCGCCAAGATCGTCCCCCCGCTGGCGGACAAGGGCGGCGGGCACTTCGCGGCCTGCATCAAGGTCCCGCTCGGCGCGGGGAGCGACGGCGGGGGCGGATTGCCGATTCTGCAATAGTTGATGTATGGGTAAAACAAGGAAGGGGTGAGGCTCTCCGACGAGCCGCGCCCCTTCCTTGTTCACATTACCAGTGTTGCCGCATCATTCAGCAACTAAACAGTCTATCCTGCACACAACCTCCGCCGCGAGTGAATAGAAACAGTCGCCTATGCTCAGGCTCATTCGCTGGTACCACTCGAGGAGGTTCGAGATTCTGCCTTTCGATTGAAGAAGGGTTCGAACAGCGTCGCCGCTTCGAACTCTAATGCGGAAATCCCACTGATCATAAATGATTCACCCGTCGCGGAATCCGTCACTTTCACGGTGTCGTCGTACTTCGCACCCTCTTTGCTGTCGATGAATAGTCTTAAGATCTCCAGAGTGGTGAGAACAAGGCCCCCCAGTAGGTGAATTGTCATGGATGGGTCACGCTGTACCAAAGGTTTCAAAGCCGGCTTCCCGTCAATCACGTCTGCAAAGTCGGCTTCCGGATTAGCGGCGTGAACAAATGGCGAGAATAAGCTGTATATTTGAAGGTAGTCTGATATGCTACCAACACACTCAAATGCCTCCTCAATATTCTTTTTCCCATGCCAGTGCTGGTGAGTTTTCGACGCCTCACGCACGTTGTCAAAGTTCTCGGATTCGAAGAAGGCTCGGAGACGCTTTGCAGTATTGATGGTCCAGTCGAAATCGTTTGCAGTGCCTCGCTTCAACATGGCACGCGTGTCTGCATTGTCCAAAACACGCTGCTGTTGACGCATTCCATGAAGGAAGTGGTAAGCCGCGAGACGGTGGGCGAGGTTGTCGGACGGGTCAGACCTGAGGAGCTTAGCGTTCAGTTTTAGTTCGACTAGGGTTCGCATTAAAGCAAAAGCGGACTCCTCCAAGCCGTTGGCGATTAGCAGGCGTACACCCTCCGCTGTGATCAGAGTTCTTCTGAGGAGAGCGGCCATCACAGAATCGCGGATGGTGTGCTCCGCGCTGATGTCATTAACTGTCAACAACATGAACCCACCGTGATCAATCACTGTTTTGGCCAGGTCCCAGGCTTTGCCTGGGCCCTCGAGCGAAGCCGGGTGAGCACGTGCAAACATATCAGCTTGGCCGATCCCTCCAGCGATCTCGAACGTCGTAACTTGGTCCCGGTGGGAATTTGATTCATCCATAATTGGCTCTTTAGTGGGAGAGACTTAACCGCGCGGAAGTCGCCGAGATCTCGAACGGTTTTCGTCACTTACCTCTTAGGACCGGCTGGGGTCTTTCGTTTCGGAAAGGTGCACCGGGTTAGCAGTTGTCGGTCAGGGTCGCGCTTGAAGGGCCGCAACCAACTCGCGTAGCTGTTCAATCCGTTGCTCCGCCAAGCGGATGATCGCATCCCTCCACTGCGGTGGTGGTGAGCGGTAGGCAGAACTGCCGGGCTCCAGTCGCGCACGGCGGATGGTGGCTTCCGACATTCCTGTTTCACTGGCGAGATCCGCGAGGTTGTGGCAAGTCGTCAGCCGTGAACTAGCTTCTTTGAAATCCATTCGCCTGGATACGTGTTGGTTGACATCCTCGCCTATGGATACTAAATTGTATCCAGCAGGGCAAGAGAAAAGGCTGTCCGCTCTCCCGCTAAGAAGATTCGGCCAGCCTTGAAAACGGACCGACCTAAAGGCCGCCCAATGAACCAAGCTAGCCCTGCCGGGCGCCGAGGGTCAAGAGAGTTGGAGGTGGAAGATGGATGTGCAAGAGCCACAAGCGTCCGAGCAGGGGTCGTCTGTTGTGCGCCCAGCATTCACGTACTGCAAGCGCAACCGCACGCGCTGGTGGGAAGTGCGCGACCCTGAGGGCGAGCTAGTATGTCTTACCGTGTACCGACGCGGTGCGCGAGAGGTGGTGCGGCGCCTGACGTTTTAAAGGGGGCGGCGGCGGTGCAGTGCGGGCGTGGGCGCGATGAATTGCGCGCCTATCTCGCGCGGCCAGCAGAAACGCGCCGGCCCGATTGAACGCTTATCGGGTCGACGCGCTCTTCGTCTCCTGCATTCTGACAGCGCGCCGCCTCGGCGGCGTTTTTACGGGCCCTGCACACCGCCACCCTCACGCGAGGGGTAAATCCGCTCATAAAGGCGCTCAGCCTGCGCCGTCGCGGCGCTGAGTTCTGCTAACGAGAGCCTTTGCCCGCAGTCAATCTCCATGTTGGCGGCGTCGCTGCGATCGACGCTCATTGATCCGGAGCGCAGGATGACCATGCGCCATGCACAGGCGAGTAACTGGTTCCGCCCGACGCGTGGGCTGTGCCCGGGTGTGGTCGAGTCGGACAGCCACCACGCAAGGTTCCGTTGCGCCTGATAGTCGCCGCGAAGGGCAGCCTGTTCCAGCGCCGCAAAATCGCGATCGGTCTGCGTCCCGTTGCTGAGCCGCACGACTGCGCTGTCGAGCGCGCTCGGCTGGGAAGGGGCAGCTTCAGCCCTCTGCGCGCCGGGATCTGCGCCTTCCCCCTTCGCGCACCCGGCTGAGGCCCCCGCCATCAGCACCCCGCAAAGCATCCTGCGCCACATGATCGCCTCCGGATGTAAGTCAAACGCGCCCACCAGTCCAGATTAGCCGTCCACCACATGCAGTTCTCCCCCTCACCCGCCCTGCGCCCCCGCAGGCGGGGGAGGGGGTCGGGGGGAGGGGGCCTGCCGGCCCCTCACGGCGTCGTCCGCAGCTCCTCCGGCGTTCCGTCCGCCGCGCGGCGCTGGAGGTGCGCTTCCTCTGCCGCCATCTCCTTGGCGAGGAAGTAGTTGAGGCCCGTGCGGATGACGGCGACGGCGGCCAGCTTCCCAATCCGCTCCCAGGTGGGCGCGACGGCGGTGGAGAGGATGTCGGCGGCGAGCTGGAACTCGAGCGCGACGGCCAGGTAGTGCGCCAGCGTCAGCCGCAGGGCCGTGTATGCGCGCGGCGCGCCCCTGCGCCAGAGGTTCGCGGCCCTGACGATGGCCGCGACGATCCCCGCCGCGATCACCAGCGCGCCGATCGACTCCACGCCGAGGCGCAGCCACTCCACCCCGTTCTGCACGAACTGCTCGGCGGCGCCGAACGCTCCTTCGTGCTCCATCGCTCCTCCGCTGGCACCCATGGAACCCGCCGCTCCCCGTGAGGGCACGTGATTCGCAAGCCTCGCACCCGAGCGAATTTGCGCGTGCCGTCACCCGTCGTCCCTTTCGAATGAACCGTCGCCAGAGCTACATCCTCGCCGCAGCGATGCTCCTCGTGCTCCCGCTGATCTGGGCGGCCACGCGGCTGACCGGGCGGGACCCGCGCACCGAGACGACCGAGGCGGCAGCCCAGGTGACGGCGGCACGCGGACCCATCCAGAGCGCGCCGACCCCCGCCGAAGCCGCGGCGGCGTACGGCGTCGATCTTCCCGCCGACGTCCTCCGGCTGCTGCGCGAGGGGCGCCACTGGCGGGCGTCGCGGCGGCTGCGGGAGCTGGTGAAGGCGGACTCGGACCCGGAGCTCGTGCTGGTGGCGGCGCGCGCCAACGCCGCATGGGGCGCATGGGGCGCGGTTCGCTCGCTGCTGGACGGCAAGCCGTGGCTGGACTCTGCCGGCGGCGGCGACGGGTGGTACCTGCTGGGCCGCGCGCGCGAGGATCAGCGCCGCTGGGCAGAGGCGGCCGACGCCTACGAGCGCTACTTGCGCGCCCACCCCGCGCGAGGCGCGCCGCAGGCCGAACGCACCGTCGCGGAGCTGCGGCACGGACTCGTGCTGCTTCGCGCGGGGCGGGCGGAGGAAGGGGTGGCGGCGCTGGGGCGGATGGGGCCCGGCTCCTCCGCCGCGGCGGGGTGGGCGGCGCTCCTGGCCGCGGAAGCGCTCGCCCCCGCGGGAGACACGGCGCGCGTGCGGCGCTTCGTCTCTTCGGCGGCCCAGGTGCCGTCCGGGCGCGCGGCGGGCGCGGTGGTGGAGGCGTACATCCGTGCGCGCGATCCGCGGTCGGGGCGCGAACGGGTGCTCGCGCTTGGAGCGCAGGCGGGCTCGGAGCCGGACCGGGCCGCGATCCGCGCCGCCGCCGGCCGCGCCGCCGCCGCCGCCGGCGATGCGGATGCCGCGCGCCAGGACTTCCGCGCGGCGCTGGCGGCGGCGCCCACCAGCGCGGGCGCGGGTGAGGCGGGCGAGGGGATCGAGCGGATCGGCGGCCTCACGCCCGCGGACCGGATGGCGCTCGCGGAGACCTGGCTGGGGCGCGGCGCACCGGACCGGGCGGCGGGCCAGTTCCGCGCCTGGCTCGCGGCCGGCGCGGGCATCCCGGCCGAGCGCGACGCGGTGCAGCTTCGAATGGGCCGAGCGCTCTTCGCCGCGGGCCGCTACGCCGACGCCGCCACGGCGCTGGTTCCCATCACGCGCGCCGCGGCGCCTACCGGGCCGCTGGCGCTGTACTTCCTCGGGCGCGCGCGGCTGCGCGGTGCGCCGGGGAGCGCGCGCGCCGCGTTCGCCGAGCTGGCGTCCCGCTTCCCGAACGCGCCCGAGGCCGCCGACGGTCTCTATCTGATGGCCGACCTGGACGACGATGCCGGCCGCGACGCCGCGGCGCTCGCGGCCTACCGGCAGGTGATGGAGCGGCATCCATCGAGCCCGCGCGCGGCGCTGGCGTCCATGCGCGTGGGCGGCGCGGCGCTCCTGGGCGGCGATGCGGCCGGAGCGGCGCGGCTGTGGGACGGCCTGCGCGCGCACACCCGCGAGACGGAGGGGTGGGCGCAGGCGACGTACTGGGCGGGGCGCGCGCACCAGGCCGCCGGGAACGCCGCCGGCGCGCGGGAGCGCTGGGCCGAGCTCCGCACCCGCGCCCCGGTCTCGTACTACACGGTGCTCGCCGCGCGGCGGCTGAACACGCCATACTGGCCCGCCGCGCTCGACCCGGCCCCCCCGGTCAACCGCGACCTCGCCACGCGCATGGCCGACGCCCTCTCCGCCGCCGACCTCCTCCGCGAGGCCGGGATGCACACCGATGCGGACGCGGAGGTCGATCGCGTGGTGCGCTCCGCCCCCGAGGACGTCCCCACGCGCTACGCCCTGGGGGAGGCGCTGGCGGCGCGCGGATGGACGGTGCACGGGGTGCGGATCGCGCGGGCGCTGGAGGCGAAGGGCGAGAAGCCGAATGCGCGCCTCCTGCGCATCCTCTATCCCCTCCAGTACCGCCCGATCATCGAGGCGGAGTCGCGCGAGCGCGGGCTGGATCCGTTCCTGGTGGCGGCGCTCACGCGGCAGGAGTCGGTCTTCAGGGCGCGGGCGCGCTCGCCCGTCGGCGCGCTCGGCCTGATGCAGGTGATGCCGGGCACGGGGCGCGGCCTGGCCGCCGGCGCGGGGATCCGCGGGTGGGACACGGAGATGCTCTACAACCCGGAAATCAACGTCCACCTGGGCATCCGCTACCTGGCGGCGCAGATCCGCGCTTACGACCGCAACCTCCCGTACGTCTTCTCGGCGTACAACGCGGGGCCGGGGCGTGTGGCGCGCTGGCGGCGCTTCCCCGAGGCGCGCGACCCGGAGCTGTTCACCGAGCGCATCCCCTTCGAGGAGACGCGCGATTACGTGAAGATCCTCACCCGCAACATCGCGCTCTACCGCGGGCTGTACGGCGAGTGAGCTGGCGTCATTAAGCTTGTTCGGCAGAACTGTTGGTCGTATATTGTTGGTCGACAAGGAGGCGGTATGTACGAGCCGAAGAAGCGTCCGCGCCAGAGTGTCCGCGAGATTGCACCGCCCTACGCCGCGAATGAGGCCGGTTGGGTGCCCGCGGGAGACTTCAAAACGCACTGTCTGCAGCTTATCGAACAGGTGAGGCAGGAACGCGGGGAAGTGGTAATCACACGGTACGGACGCCCTGTAGCCAAGCTCGTTCCGTTTGAAGAATCCCCCGTATCCATGGTCGGATACCTGGCCGGGAGCGTCACGGCGTACGGGGATCTCATCTCTCCGATCGACGAGGAGTGGGACGCGGATGCCTGACATGCCCGCCGCTCCGCTTCTCCTCGATACCCACGTTTGGATCTGGGTGATGGAAGGGCGCACGGACGAGGTTCCATCTACGGTGCTGGATGCTGTGGAACGGGCGCAGACCGACGGGCGGGTCTGGGTGTCCGCGATCTCAGTGTGGGAAGTTGGGATGCTCGAGGCGAAAGGGCGGCTCACGCTTTCCCGTGGGATACAGGACTGGGTGCGGCGCGCGCTTGGTGTCCCTGGCGTGCGACTGGCGGAACTCTCGCCCGAGGTAGCACTCGACAGCAGTTCTCTTCCTGGGACCGTGCACGGCGATCCGGCGGACCGCATCCTGATCGCGACCGCGCGAGATCTGGGTGCGACGCTAGTCACTCGTGACAGGAGCATCATCAGCTACGGCGAGCAAGGTTTGCTCGCCGTTCTCGACGCGTCGCCATGAGTGCTCCCCGTTCCCCGCGCGCCGCCGTCCTGCTGGGGGCGACGGGGCTGGTGGGCGGGCACTGCCTGGATCTGCTGCTGGGCGATTCGGAGTATGGGCGAGTGACGGTTCTGGGACGGCGGGCGAGTGGGCGGGCGCACGCCAGGCTGGACGAACACACTGGAGATGTGGAGCGGCTGCTGGACGGGCAGGCGCCGGCGTTCGGCGGGGCGGACGTGTTCTGCTGCCTGGGAACCACCATCCGCGCCGCGGGGTCACAGGAGGCGTTCCGGCGCGTGGACCACGACATTCCCGTGCACGCCGCGCGAGTGGCGTCGGGGGCGGGCTCGCGCCACTTTCTCCTGGTCTCCGCGGCGGGGGCGGATGCGGGGTCGCGCGTCTTCTACAATCGCGTAAAGGGGGAGACGGAGGCGGCGATCGCGGGGTTTCCCTTCGCGGGGGTGGCGCTGCTTCGGCCCTCGCTCCTCCTGGGGACGCGCGCGGAGAGGCGCCCGGCGGAGGCGCTGGCGCAGAAGGTGGCGCCGCTCCTCTCACCCTTGCTGCGGGCTAGATTGCGGAAGTACCGCGCGATCCACGCGGCGACGGTGGCCGCGGCGCTGGTGCGGCTGGCGAAGGAAGGGGTGCGCGGCACCGTCGTCGTGGAGTCAGACCAGATCGAGCGGCTCGGCCGCTGAACCCTCGCAACCCGGCACACGCTTGCGGCAAAACGACGACCTCCCGGACGGCATCGTCCGGCTTCCACCCGAGCCCGGGCCGAACCGCACGCCGCCCGGCGGCTGCGGGGTCACCGGGTGCCTGTACGGAACGATGATCCTGTTCGCCCTTCTCCTGCTGGTGATGGTTGGGCTGGCGCTCTTCCGCCGCTGGCAGGTCCCGATGCTCCCGTATCCCGGCAGATAGCCGCGGGAGTCCTCTTACTGGAATGAGGCCCATGCGTACTCGTCGTTCGTTCTCCGTTCTCGCGCTCCTCCTGCTGGCGGCGGGGTGTGCCTCGTCCCGGCAGCCCGGGAGCGTCGCTCCGGGCAACCAGGGCGCCACCCTGCGCGTGGAGAACCGGGCCTGGTTCGACATGACCATCTACGTGGTGCAGGCGGGGAGCAGCAGCCGCACCCGACTGGGGATGGTGAGCGCCACCGCCACCGCCAACCTGCGCATCCCCGCGACCGCGGTGGGGCAGGGGCGCACCCTCCGCTTCGTCGCCGACCCCATCGGCAACCAGCAGACCGCGACCAGCTTCGAGATGCAGGTCCGCCCCGGCCAGCGGGTGACGATTACGATTCCGCCCGGGGTTGGGCGGCGGTAAACGGAAGTGCTAAGTGCCAAGTCCTGGGTGCTAAGTGATAGCAGCTCAGGACCTGGCACTTAGCACTTAGCACTTTCCCCTCAAACCTTGAAGAAGATCCGCCGCCTGTAAAGCACCTCCATCACGCCGATCCAGAAGAGGACGAAGCAGAGGGCGAAGGCGAGCGAGGCGTTGACGGGGGAGAGCCAGGAGGCGAAGGCGTTGTCGAAGATCCATGTCTTCAGCGCGACCGGCTCGGGGGTGGCGGGGAGCTTCACCAGGCCGAGAATGCGCGCCATGATGCCCGACAGGAAGAAGGCGGCGATGGCGTTCACGCCGAAGACCAGAAAGGGGCGCGCCCACCGCTGGTAGCCGCGCACGTCCACCGTCCAGTAGCACATCGCCAGGAAGTTCAGCGCCATCCCCGCCGTGAAGACCACGTACGAGCTGGTCCACAGGTTCTTGTTGATGGGGAAGGCGGCGTGCCAGATCAGCCCCGCCACCAGCGCCACGTTCCCCGCAAAGAACATCCCCGTCGCCTTCTCGGCCGGCGGGCGGGCGGAGCGCAGCCATCGCCCCGCGAATACCCCCAGCATCACCGTGGCGATGGCGGGCAGGGTGCTGAAGATCCCTTCAGGGTCCCACGTCTTCGCCGACTTCCACATGTGGTCGGTGCCGATGATGGCCCGGTCCACGTACGCCGCGAAGTTGCCGTCCTTGCCCAGGTCGCCCGCCCCGTAGCCGGGGACGGGGATCAGGCGCATCGCCGCCCAGTACCCCAGCAGGAGCGCGGCCGTCGCCCAGGCCTGCGCGCGCGGCTTGAGAAAGAGCACCAGCGCCGACGCCGCCACGAACGCCACCCCGATCCGCTGCAGGACGCCGGGGATGCGCAGGTGCGCCAGGTCCAGGTTGTAGAAGGGAAAGGCCGCCAGCAGGAGCCCCAGCCCAAACAGCTTGATCCCGCGCACCAGTGACTTCCTCATCAGCTCGCCGCGCGGCGTCCCCCGCTCCGCCGCCGGGAGCAGCGAGAACGCCATCGCCACGCCGACGATGAAGAGGAAGAAGGGGAAGATCAGGTCGGTGGGCGTCCACCCGTGCCACTCCGCGTGCGCAAGCGGCGGATAGATCGCGCTCCACGTCCCCGGGTTGTTCACCAGGAGCATCCCCGCCACCGTAATCCCCCGGAAGACGTCCAGCGATTGGAGCCGCCCCGGCGCGGAGGGGCCGGAGACGGGTGCAGGGGTGGGTGCGGGCGCGGCGACGGGCGGGGCGAGCGTCTCGGACATGGTCCCTCACGGAGGAGCGGGGGCGGGAAGGGACTATTATCGGCGCCTGGACGGGTAAGGTCAAATACCTCCGGGAGTCATGCACTCATCCAACAGTCCCTCCGCGCTCGATCAATGCTTCCGTTGCCTCTTCCAGTGCAGCCACGGCCTGCTCGCGCGTCACGCCGGGAAAGTCATCGAGGAATTCATCGAGCGGGTGACCCGCGCTCAGTTAGTCGGTGAGGTTCTTCAGCGGCACGCGCGTGCCGGCGAACACGGGCGTGCCGCCAAGAATTTCCGGATCGCTGTGGATGACGCTGCTGCCCGGCATGCTTCGCTCCTATCAGGAGTACGGTGCGCGCTCGCACCGTAACGCAGCCTTTGCGGCCTGGCTAGAGGCCGATCGAAGGTCGTTCGGATGTTGACGCGGAGCGGGCGCTGCCCTGTACCAATGAGCCACCGGCGGCACTTCACTTGCGCGGAGGGTGGCGAGCGAGCACTTGCAACCGACCCAGGGAGATGCGGATGTCCTGCCCGACGATGAGCTTCAGCGGTGTTACGCGCGAGGTGTACGACTGCCTGATCCAGCAGGCCAAGAGCATGGGTTTCCCCGCGCCGAAGGGCGCCAGCGGGCTCGTGGCGTACCACAACGTGGAGGCGGAATACCGCTGGGACGAAGAGGCCGGGACGCTCGCCATCACCATCACCCGCGCTCCCGCGCACATCGGCTGCGCGATGGTGGAGTCCAGCCTGCGGCAGGCCATCCGGGGGTGCGGCGGCGCCTGAGCCGGCCGCTCCTACCGCGTTCCGGAAGCGGAGCGCCATCACACCCATCCCACCACGATTTTCCGATGAACGCCACGCGGGAAGCCGATTCGCGCTTCGTCCTGCAGGTGGTCCAGCCCGCGCTCCTGGGCCTGATGGACGGCTCCGTATCCACGCTGGCCCCGCTCTTCGCGGCGGCGGCGCTCACGGGGAGCCCGCGCGAAGCCTTCATCGTGGGGATGGCGGCGTCGATCGGCGCGGGCATCAGCATGGGGCTGGCCGAGGCGCTCTCCGATGACGGGCACACGACCGGGCGCGGCCATCCGTGGATGCGCGGCGCCATCACCGGCGCCGCCACCATCGTCGGCGGGACGCTGCACACGCTCCCCTTTCTGCTGTCGTCACTCGAGCTGGCGCTCACGATGGCGTACGTCGTGGTCGCGGTGGAGCTCGTCGCGATCGCGTACATCCGCTACCGCTTCATGAAGTCGCCGTTGGGTAAGACGGTGGTTCAGGTGCTGCTGGGCGGCGGCCTCGTCTTCCTCACCGGGCTGTGGATGGGGAGCTGGGGCGGAGGCCACTGACACTCCCGAGCGCCGCCAGGACGAGCCCCGCCTTCCGGTTCGGAGCGCGGGGCTTCGTGCTTTTGGATTGCGATGGAAGCAGCGGCGTGGCATACTCTTCCGCTCCCCGACGTCACCAGCCTCCACGCCCCGGCCATGTCGCTCTACGCACGCCGAATCCCCGTCTACGAGCACACAGGCGACGACACCTACGTCTATCCGGCGCAGCCCAGCGGGTCGCAGCGGCTGGCTCTGCGCGTGCTCCAGGCTGGCGCGCTTGCCGTGGTGCTGGCGGCGGCCACGTACAAGGTGTTCGAGCTGGACCGCTTCTTCGTCCCCAAGGAGCTGGTGCTGCACCTGACCGCGTTGATCGCGGGGATCCTCTGCCTGGGCGCCGCGAGGCGCGTGTCGCTGGGGCGCGTGGACCTGCTGCTGGCGGGCTACCTGGTGCTCGGCGCCGCCTCCGCGGCGCTGGCGCAGAACCCGTGGGCGGGGATGCGGGCGCTGGGGGTGAGCGCGTCCGGGATCGTGGTGTTCTGGGCCGCGCGCTCGCTGGGGAGGGCCGGGCTGGCACGCCCCCTCCTGGTGGCGATCGGGATCGCGGTGACGCTGGGCGCGCTCACCTCGCTCGCGCAGACGTACGGGGTGCGGCTGGACGTCTTCAGTGTCAACCGCGCGCCGGGCGGGACGCTTGGGAACCGCAACTTCGTGGCGCACCTCTGCGCATTCGGGCTCCCCATCCTGGCGCTCTGCGCGCTGCGGGCGTGGCGCGGACCCGGGGTCGCGCTGGGTGCAGTGGGGTTCGCGGCGCTGGCGGCGGTGCTGGTCCTCACCCGTTCGCGCGCGGCCTGGCTGGGGGTGGGGGCGGGGCTCGCGACGCTGGTGCTCGGCTGGCTCATCGTGCGCCCCGTGCGCCGCGACGGACGCAGCTGGCTGCGGCTCGTTATGCTCCTCCTCTTTGCGGGCGGGGGCGTGGCGGTGGCGCTCATGGTTCCCAACAAGCTGCGCTGGAACAGCGACGATCCGTACGGCGAGACGGCGCGCGGCGTGGTCAACTACCAGGAGGGAAGCGGGCGCGGACGGCTGATCCAGTACGGCAACACGCTGCGCATGGCCGCGGCGCACCCGGTGCTGGGCGTGGGGCCCGGCAACTGGCCGGTGGAGTACCCCGGCTTCGCGAAGCGCCGCGACCCCTCGATGGACCCGAATGAGGGTGGGATGACCTCCAACCCCTGGCCCAGCAGCGACTGGGTGGCGCTCCTGGCCGAGCGCGGCCTCCCCGCCTTCGCGCTGCTGGTGCTCGCGATGGCGGGGCTGGCCGGCACCGCCTGGCGCCGCATGCGCACCGCCCGCGACGCCGACGAGGGGCTCGTCGCCCTCGCCCTCGCATCCACGCTGGTCGCGACGCTGGTGGTGGGCGCCTTCGACGCCGTGCTCCTCCTCGCGCTTCCCTCGCTGCTGATCTGGGCCGCGCTGGGTGCCTTGACTGCGGGGGAGGAGGGGCGGTGGGGCTTCGAGGCGGGGGGTGGGGTGCGCGTTCTGGGCGTGCTGGTGCTCCTGGTGGGGATCGGCGGGTTCGCCGTCAAGAGCGCGGCGCAGACCGCCGCCATGCACCTGTACGCCGGCAGCGGCGAGGCGCGCGTGATGGAGCAGGCCTCGCGCCTGGACCCCGGGAGCTACCGCATCCACCTCCGCCTGGCGCGGTCCTACAGCGGCCGCCGCACCCGCGAGCTCCGCTGCCAGCACGCCGAGGCCGCGCACGAGCTGTTTCCGCATGCGGATGCGGCGGCGGCGCAGGCGAGGCGGTGCGAGTAGGGCGGAGCCCCCTCCCCCGCTCGTCACCTCGCGGCCCCTCCCCCAAAACTACCTGGGGGAGGGGCGCTGGCGGGCATTCGATCGGTACTTCTAGGCGCGTCGCGGGGCAGGGCACGGGCAGCCACGTGGGGCGGCCCCTACGGGTTTCGGTTCGGGGGGCGGGGGTCGAGGCACGCGGAGGGAGGGCAGACACGCAGGTCTGCCCCTACCGGATCGGTGTGATGGGGCGGCGGTCGAGGTGGGGGACAGGGTGGGCGCGATGAATCGCGCCCCTACCAGGATCTGTGGTGCACGGGGGCAGGCGAGTGTAACGAGCCGGGGGTGAGGGCCCCCCTCGCCGGATCGTCCCCCGCGCCCCACATTGCATCGACCCCCCGTCAGCCACGACCTCGTACACGCGCACGCATGTCATCCGATCCGCAGAAACTGTCCCGGCGCGGCTTCGCAAAGGCCGCGGCCACAGTGGCCCTCGTCCCCGTGATCGCGCCGATTGCGGCGTGTGCGGGCGGGCAGCCGGAGCCCGCCACGGCTCCCGCGCCCGCCGCCCGCACGGCCACGGCGGGAGCGACGCCCGTGGCACCCTCGGCGCCGCCGCAGAGGCAGAACGAGCAGCAGCGCGACCCCATGGCCGAGGAGCTGATGGAGGTGCTGCGCGTGAAGTACCGCGACCGGCTCAGCGGCGAGCAGTGGGAAGAGGTGAGGAAGGGGATCGAAGGGAACCTGCGCGTGGCCAAGACGCTGCACGACTTCCGCCTGCCGATCTCCACCGAACCGTCGACGGTGTTCCGCGCGCACCGCGGGGGTGGGCGATGATCCCGGACGCCGTCTTCTACCAGCCGCTCACCCGCCTCGCCGCGCACGTGCGCGACCGGCGGCTGGACCCGGTGGAGCTCGCCGAGGCCGCCCTGCAGCGGCTGGAGTCGCTGGGGCCGCGGCTGGGCGCCGTCGTCACGCTCACCCGGGAGCGCGCTCTGGCGGAGGCGCGCGCCGCCCGCGCGGAGATCAACGCCGGGCGCTACCGCGGGCCGCTGCACGGCATCCCGTACGGCGCCAAGGACCTGATCGCGGCGGCGGGCTACCCCACCACCTGGGGCGCGCAGCCGTACCGCGAGCAGCGGTTCGAGGAGGACGCAACCGTCGTCGCGCGGCTCAAGGCGGCGGGCGCGGTGCTGGTGGCGAAGCTGGCGTCGGTGGAGCTGGCGGGCGGGATGGGATACGAGCAGGCGAACGCATCCTTCACCGGCCCCGGCCGCACGCCCTGGAACACCGATTTCTGGAGCGGCGGCTCGTCCAGCGGGCCCGGCGCGGCGGTGGCGGCGGGGCTCGTCCCTTTTGCGATCGGGTCGGAGACGTGGGGCTCCATCATCACCCCCGCGGCCTTCTGCGGCATCACCGGCCTGCGCCCCACCTACGGCCGCGTGAGCCGCGCGGGGGCGATGGCGCTGTCGTGGACGATGGACAAGATCGGGCCGATGTGCCGCACCGCCGAGGACGCCGGCGTCATCCTACAGGCGATCGCCGGGCCCGATCCGCGCGACGACGCGTCGGCCGACCGCCCGTACCGCCACACCACGACCCGCTCCACCCGCCGCCCGCGCATCGGTGTGCTGAAGGGGCTGGCGGAGGGCTCGCAGCCGGAGGTGCGGCGCAACTTCGAGGCGTCGGTGGAGCGGATGGCGCAGTTCGCGGAGGTGGTGCGCGACGTCACGCTGCCGCAGTTCCCGTACGGCGCCGCCGCGTCGCTGATCATCGAGGCGGAGGCGGCGAGCATCTTCGAAGAGCTGGTGGAGAGCGGCCGCGTGCACGAGCTGACCGCGCCGGAGGACCGGCTGGGCGGCTATCCCGGCCAGGTGGTGTTCGCCAAGGACTACCTGCGCGCCCTGCGCATTCGCACCCCGGCCGCTGAGGCGATGGACCGCTTCTTCGCCGAGCGCGGCTTCGACGCCCTGGCGCACCCCACGCGCGGCACCGTCTCGTACCCGGTGGGGAAGAAGTTCAGCGAGGCGTATACCGACGCATCGGGCGGCGGCGAGCCGATCTCTGCCGCCTCCAACCTCCTGGGCCTCCCGGGGATCGCCATCCCCAACGGCTTCGGCCGCGACAACCTTCCCACCTCGCTCTCCCTCACGGGGCGCGCCTGGGACGAGGCGAAGGTGATCGCCGTGGCCGCCGAGTACCAGCGCCACACGGACTGGCACACGCGCCGGCCGGCGGGTTTCTGAGCATGGCGCTGGTCAGGCACGGGCCGCGGACCCGCAGCGGGGTCGTCATCGGCGTGGGTATGGGTGGCTTCGTGGACGGCATCGTCCTCCACCAGATCCTGCAGTGGCACAACATGGGCTCGTCCGTGCTGCGGCCGGACACCATGGAGGCCATGAAGCAGAACATGGTGTGGGACGGCCTCTTCCACGCCGGCACCTGGCTGGCGGCGATGGCGGGGATCGTGATGCTCTGGTCGCACGCGCGGCAGGGGCATCCGCTCCCCGGACCGCGGGCGCTCACGGGGCAGCTCCTGCTGGGCTGGGGCCTCTTCAACCTGGTGGAAGGGCTGATCGACCATCACCTCCTCAACCTCCACCACGTCCGCGACCTCCCCGCCCACGTCCCGCTCTACGACTGGATTTTCCTGGCGGTCGGCGGCGTGGGGATGATCCTCGTCGGCTGGCTGACGTCCCGCCCCCGCCGCGACCCCCTCCTCCGCCGCTGACGGAGCGCCGCCAGCCACGGGCGCGATAAATCGCGCCCCTACGAGGCGCCGGCGCAGGACAGGCAGTTCTCCCCCTCCCCCACGCTCCCCCGCGTGCGGGGGAGGGGGCCGGGGGGTGGGGGCCCTGTCCTCCCCCCTGTCCTCCCGCGATGACACGCCGAACCGCCCCGCCGGGGGCCGCGCAACGTAACTCTTTTCGCTATATTCACATCCGAATCAGGCCGTTTCCGGTACGCCAGATGCGTTTCCGGCTGACGTCGCAGCACGCTATCCTTCCTCCGCAGCAACCCGTTTTGGGAGATCCCATGAAGACCCAAGCACGCGCCCTCCGCCGCGCTGCCCTCGCCCTGGCCGGCCTCGTCGTCGTGTCCGGCGGGTGCGGCAAGCAGGTGACCCGCATCAGCCCCGACCAGCAGATCGACCTCTCCGGCCGCTGGAACGACGTCGACAGCCGGCAGGCCGCCGACGCCATCATCCGCGAGACCTTCCAGCCGCGCGCGGGTGAGAGCTGGATGACGGAGTACGCGCGCGCCCACGGCGGCCGCCGCCCCACCATCATCGTGGGCGCCGTTCGCAACCGCAGCATGGAGCACATCCCGGTCAACGGGTTCGTGCGCGACCTGGAGCGGGCGTACCTGGGGAGCGGACAGGTGCAGGTGGTGGCCAGCGCCGACGAGCGCGGCGAGGTGCGCGCCGAGCGCGAGGACCAGCAGCAGAACGCCGCTGCCGACACCCGCGCGCGCATGGGCATCGAGCGCGGCGCCAACTACATGCTGCAGGGCGACATCGAGTCGGTAGAGGACCGCGAGGGCGGGCGGCGCGTGGTGCTGTACCAGATCGACATGACGCTGGTCAACCTGGAGACCAACGCCAAGGAGTGGACCGGGCAGCACAAGATCAAGAAGTACGTGGAGCGGTCGCGGTTCGGCCTGTGAAGGGACGTGCGTCAGTGCGTGAGTGCGTGAGTGCGCTTCAACACCAACGCACTAACGCACTCACGCACTCAAAGAGCCGAGGCCGACGACCGAACCACTCTCCCTACCCCTGCAGGAGCACGACAACATGAAGCACGTCAATATGGCGGCGCTGGCGCTGCTCACGGCGGCCGCCGCGTGCGGGCCGCGCATGCAGCCGGTCCGCCCCATCCAGGCCAACGGCGCCATCGTCCCTTCGCGCGCCGACGAGACGGTGGAGCGCGCCCGCGCCGAGGGCGAGTCCGAGCGCGCCCGCCTGGCCGAAGAGCGCAACCGCAACGAGGCCTCCGCCCTGGCGTCGTGCGGCGGCGCCACCTGCGAGGCCATCGCCCGCGGCGAGCTGGCGCTGGGGATGACGCAGGCGCAGGTGCTGGCCGCCACCCGCAGCGGCGCCGCCGCCTGGGAGACGCGCGGCGATGGGCGCACCACGACCCTCGTCGCCCGCAATGAAGCCCACCTTCCCGCGGACCGCGTGGCGCCGGTGGCGTACGTGACGCTGGAAGAGGGACGCGTGCGCTCCATCGCCTATCAGGAGCCCGAGGGCGTGCGGCTGGTGGCCAATGCCGCCGACGCCTCGCAGGCCGGGCGCTCGCGTGCCCGCGCGGTCGCGCTCCTCCGCGAAGGCGACGACTTCGCGGCGCGCGGCGACTTCCGCGCGGCGCTGGACCGCTACGATCGCGCCGACGTGATCGACGCCGGCAACCCGGAGACGACGCTGCGCATCGCGCGGGCGCTGGACAAGCAGCTGCGGCCCTACGAGGCCACCATCCGCTACCAGCTCTTTCTTCACCAGCTGGAGCTGGAGAAGATCCGCGCGCACGGCGACGCGTACGCGCACCTGTACCAGGCGGCCATCACGGCGCAGCAGCGCATCATCGTCCTGCAGCGCGGCGGACGATGAGAACCTTCCCCGCCGCCCTGCGCGCGATTGCCGCCGCCCTCGTGGCGGCGGCGGTCGCCGGGTGCGCCGGTGGGGCGCGTTACCCCGCCCGTCCCGCACCCGAGGCGCTCCCCGCCAACTCTCCGCTCCTCAGCTCCACGCTGGGCGAGACGGACGCCTGGCTCCGCCACTACCTGATGGAGGGGCGCGCCGACTCCGCGCTCGAGATGCTGCACGAGCGCAGCAAGGTCGCCCCGCGCGACGAGCTCCTCCGCCACCTGCAGCTCGGCGTGGTGCTGCACCACGCGGGGAAGTGGGAGGAGAGCAACGCCGCCTTCCAGTGGGCCGAGGAAGAGGCGGAGCGCCGCTTCACCCGCTCCCTCTCGCGGCAGGCGGCGATGGTGCTGGTGAACGACGCCATCGCGGCGTACACCCCGCCCCCCGCCGAGATGGCGATGATCCCGTACTACCGGATGCTGAATTACCTGGCGCTCGGTGGAGGTGAGGGGACGCTGGTGGAGGCGCGCAAGGCCAACGCCTACCTGGAGCGCATCCGCCAGGGAAGCAAGGAGCCGTGCGTGGGCGAGGGCTTCGTGCAGTACCTCACCGGGCTGGTGTACGACGGGGCGGGGGAGCGGCGCGACGCGCTGGTCTCCTACCGGCAGGCGGAGCGCGGCTATGACGCCTGCTCCGACGCCGCGCCGCCGGCAACGCTCGGGATCGAGCTGTACCGCGCGGCCCGCGCCGCCGGCGTGCGCGAGGTGGCAGAATCGGCCGCGGCGCGCTACAAGGTGGCCGGTCCGGCGCTGAACGGCGGGACGAACGACGCGGAGCTCGTGGTGCTGGTGGAGGAGGGATGGGTGGCGCACCGCGGTGCCGCGGACATCCACGTCCCCATCCCGCCGGACGAGGTGGAAGCGCTGCAGAGCGGCGACGCGGCTCGCGTCACTCAGTCCACCGCGCGGGTGGCGGCGCACCTCCTGTCGAACCTGGCGGAGAAGTCGCGCTGGGGCTCCACCTGGGACGAGCGCTTCCTGCTCGCGGACGCGCTGGACGGCGCGCACATCCTCAAGCTGGCGTGGGCCGTTCCGCGGCTGGAGGCGTGCGCCCCCTCCGCCCTGCGCCTGGTGCTGGACGGCGACACGGCCGGCGTCCCCATCGCCGCATCCGACCTTTCGTCGGCGGTGACGCGGCGGTGGGATGCGCAGCGCCCCGCGATGGTGGCGCGCATGGTGACGCGCGGGGTCGCCAAGTACCTGGCGGCGCGCGAGGCGGAGAAGAAGGGGAACAAGGAGAGCGAGGCGCTCGGCTGGCTGGCCGCGCGCGCCGTGAACCTGGCCGGCAACGTGATGGAGCGCGCGGACACGCGAAGCTGGTCGCTCCTCCCGGACCGCATCTCGGTGGCGCGCCTCACCCTTCCCCCGGGCGAGCACGACGTCAAGATCCAGGTGCTCGCCGCCGACGGCAGCGTCGCGCAGACGCTGGACCTGGGGCGCGTGTCGCTGGAGGCGGGCGCCACGCGCATCGTCCACCGGCGCGTGTGGGGCGCGGAAAGCGGCGACTACGAGCGGCTCGCGCACGCCGGCCCCGTCGCCACCGCCGAGGATCTCGCGCCGCTGATGGGCGAGCCCTCCGTTCCCACCGTCGAAGTGCGGCCGCGCGACAAGCCCGCGCGCGAGCAGCCTGCGGTCCGCCCTTCCACGCGCCGCGAGGCGGATCGTCCCGCCGCGATCCCCGCCGCGCGCGTGCCGAGCTTCGGCCCCACCCGCGCGCCGGGCGAGGTGAGTGTGCCCGGCGCCACCCCCCGTCCGCGTCCCGAGTAGTCGCGCAGGACCTCGGACGGCAAAAAGGCCCCGGCTCGCAATCGCGAGCCGGGGCCTTTCGGTACGGAGCCGCGCTCCGTTTACATCCCGCTGAACGGGGTAAGGAACGCCACCATGATGATGGGGACCAGCGGGATCATCAGGATCCCCAGGACCCAGAGGACCACTTCCACCATCGTGTAGTCGTCCTCGACCACCGGCTGGGCTTCCGTGCGGACGTTCAGATCGGCCATGGCTCGCTCGTTTCGCTGCGCGGACGGGGTCCGCGATTGGTTCCCTGTTGAAGCGACGGCGTATTCTATCGCCCCCTCGCCCGGATGTCCAGAACCCGCGGCGGGTCAGCCGACGGTGGCGAGGCCGCGGAAGAAGGTGGCGGCCACGCGCGGCGCCATCGCCACCAGCGGGCGCGTGCGGTCGCCCAGCAGCCACTCCAGCTCGATCTCCTCCAGCGCGCCGATCAGCATCCGCCGGGCGAGGGGCACGTCCGCGTCCGGCCGCAGCTCGCCGGAGTGCTGCCCGCTCGCCAGCAGCTCGTCGATGGCCTGCGCATACGAGCGGAGCACGTCGCGCACCGCCCCTCCGTAGAACTTGCTCGACTGCCGGCTCTCCAGCAGGAGCACGGTCGCCAGCGGCGGATCGGCCTCGATGCTCTCGAACTGGTGCGCCACGAACCTGGAAAGCCTCTCCTGGAACGGCAGCGAAGAGGAGAGCACGTCGCGCACCGACGCGCAGAACTCCGCCACCTTGTCGCGGAACGCGGTGAGGAGGAGGTCGTCCTTGCCGTCGAAGTACAGGTAGATGGTCCCCTCCGCCACCCCGGCGCCTGCCGCGATGTCGCGAATCCGCGCTGCAAAGAATCCGTTCTCCGCGAACACGCGCACCGCCGACTCCAGGATCGCGCGTCGGCGTGCTTCGCGGTTCTCGGGAAGTGGGCGGTCGCTCATACGCGGAAAGTTACGCACCCGGCCAGAGGTGCGAAAGGTTTGCACCGGGTGACTTCGTCCGGGCGCGATTCATCGCGCCCGCGTCCGGCTCTGCTCCGCCTCCCGACCTTCGCGCCCGCCCTCGCCCCCACCTCGCCTTCTCCTCGCGCACAGATCCCGTAGGGGCCGCCCCACGTGGCTGCCCGTGCCCTGTGCATGCGCGGAGGCCCGCATCCAGGAGCGAATGAACTCGCCGCCGGAACACACGAAGTCCGCCTCCGCGGACTCCGGATCCGATGCCGCGTTTCTTGAGCCGGCTTCAGCCGCCTTCCCTCGTTCCAGCCGGGGGATTCATCCCCCGGCGATGGCGGCCACACGGAACCATCCACGCAAACGCGAGAGGGCCAGGAAAAATCTCCCGGCCCTCTCGCTCATCCCACTCAGCACTCAGCACTTAGGACTCAGCACTCACCACCAGGCACTCTCCCTTAGAACCCCGGCTGCAGCGAAAACTGCCAGTGCCACCCGGTCGGGCGGTCCAGCGCGTTCACGTACACACCCTCCAGCACCGCGTACCCGAAGAGGTTCACGCGCGCGCCCACACCGGCGCTGGTAAAGAGGCCGCGATCGTTCGTGCCGGGGGCGGGGCCGCGCCGGAAGTTGGGGCGCGTCTCCAGCACCTCGTTGTTCACCGAAAGCACGTCGCCGTACGAAGTGCCGGCGTCGAAGAAGGCGATCCCCTCGATCGGCGGCAGCCCGAACCCGCCGCCCACCACCACCTGGCGGATCAGCGGGAAGCGCAGCTCCGCGTTGGCGACGGCGAACCGGCTCCCGCGCAGCTGCTCAAGCGCCCGGCACTCCACCGCGCTCGTCTGCGGGACCCCCGCGTTGAGCTGGTCGATGCAGGCATTGGTGACGCTCCCCTGCGCGTAGCCGCGCATGATCTGCGGATAGCCCGCGTAGATGGGGCTGAGCCGCGACTCGTCGCGCCCGTAGCGGCCGAAGTGCCAGCCGCGCACCGCAAAGGTCAGCGGGCGGAGGAAGAAGTACTTCCGGAAGTCCGTGGTGATCTGCGTGAAGCGGAGCGTCCCGATGGTGGGCGCCACCTCGAACCGGTACCGCATCCCCGCAAAGGGCGAGGTGTAGCCGAAGAGCGAGTTGTCGTACACCAGCGCCGCCGACCCCTCGCCCAGGTTGTAGCCGGGGAGCGACTCCAGCTCCTCGTTGAACGCGCCGCCCGAGCTGAACTCCTCCGTCCGCAGGTCCTGCGCGATCCGCCGCGCCCCGGCCGAGAACTCCAGCCGCTGCACCTGCGAGAACGGGTACTGCGCGATCCCGCTGACGTTGGTGTCGAAGAGGCGGTACGTGATCCGCTGCGTCACGAGCTGACCCGTCGACTGGTCGACGCCCTGGCGGTATCCGCCGGCCACGTACGGAATGCGCTGCGCCGCGATGCCCAGGTTCCAGCGGTGCTCGCGGTTGATGTACGCCGCGCTCCCGCCGATCTCCTCGATGCGCCCCTGCGCCTGGATGGTGGCGTATATGGTGTGGCGCGCCAGCACGTCGCTGAAGATGCCGCCGATGCCGCCGTACAGCCCGCCGCGCTGCCCGCCGACCCCGGAGCTCCCGGAGACGCCCACCTGCGGCTGGCCCAGGTAGTCCAGCGACAGGCGCGGGCGGTACTGCACTACCGCGTACTGCGCCACCTCGGCTTCGGTCGGGAGGCCCGTGGCGACGTCGTTGATGGTCGCTGACACCCGGTTGAACGCCGGCTCCGTGGGCCGCGGCGAGGGCGGAAGGAGCGCCGGCAGCAGCACCCCGCTCGCCATCTGCGGCACCTGCGGCTCCGTGCCCGCCAGCTCCGTGGGGTTGGCGATGGAGTACAGGTTGAAGTTGCTGCGCTCGTACGCCGAGAAGACCACCCGGTCCGCCTGCGTCGCCGAGCTCAGCGCGGGCGACAGCGCCGTCACGCCGCTCACGCCGGTGAACAGGTTGGTCACCTGCGTAAGCCGCCCGGCGGCGAGCTCCACCCGGTACACGTTGGGAATCCCCGTACGGTCCGAGATGAAGTAGATCGCCCCGCCGTCCCGCGACCACTGGGGGTTGATGTTCTTGCTGCGGTCCTGCGCCGGCGCGATCCGCACCGCCCCGGTGGCCACGTCCAGCAGCCCCACGCGCACGTCACGCTGGTAACGCAGCGAGTCCAGCGCCACCCCGCGCTCCGTGGCGAAGGCGATCGTGCGCCCGTCCGGCGAGAAGGCGGGCTGCAGGTCGCCGTACAGGTCGTTCGTCAGCTGCCGCGCCTGCCCGCTTCGCACGTCCACCGCCCAGATGTCCGTGATCCCGCCCTTGTTCCCTGAGAAGGCGATGGTGTTGCCGTCCGCCGACCAGGTGGGCGACGAGATCTCGCTGACCCCGGGGATGCGGTACTCCCTGATGATGTTGGCGTTGCGCGTGTCCAGCGTCACCAGCACGTCGCTCCCCGTCCGCTGGGCGGAGAGGACGAAGCGGCGGTTGTCCGGCGCCCACGCCCCGGCCGAGTTGATGAAGCGCAGCGAGCTGAAGTGCGCGTCGAACGCCGGCCCCTTCACCAGGCGCCGCACGATGGCGCCCGTCTCCGCGTTGGCCAGGAAGAGCTCCACGTCCAGCCCGTCCAGGTCGGAAAGGAAGACGACCTGGCGCCCGTCCGGCGAGAGCGCGGGGCCCACGTTGTACCGCCCGCCCTTGCCGCGCTGCGTGATCAGCGGACGCGCCTCTTCGCGCGCCTCGCGCCGGTTGGTGAGCAGCGGCAGGTAGGTGCGGCGGATGGAGGTCTGCCAGTCTTCGACGATCGTCTCCAGGTCGGCGTTCAGGATGCGCTCGAACGCCTCGTCGTACGGCACCCCCTGGCCCACCTGCTTCAGGATCTGCCCCACCGCCGCGTCGCCCCAGCGCCCGCCGATGTACGACCAGAGCGCCTGCCCCCACCGGTAGGGGAAGAACTGCGGGTCGTAGGTTAGCTGCCTAAGCGTGGGGACGTTCCCGGTGAGCGCCGCGTCGCGCAGCCACATGGCGGTGTGCGGGTCCACCGGGCCCACGGACAGGTACTCGGCCATCCCCTCGGTGAACCAGAGGGGGTTGTTGAGCCGCTGCGCCGCCTGCTCCAGCCCGGCCCCGGCTCGCCCCGCGCCGGTGATGTCGTACTGGAAGGCGTGCACCAGCTCGTGCCCCAGCACGTGGTCCGTCTCCTGGACGGTGCCGCCGAAGGGCTGGATGATGCGCTGCTTGAACACCTCCGTCACGCCGCCCGTACCCTCGCCCAGGTTGCCGGTGATGGCGTTCTGCTGGAAGTGCGGGGCGCTGGCGAACAGGATCAGCGGCTGGCGGTTCTCGAACTCGTAGTCCAGGATGCGCGACAGCCGCGAGTACCACCGCTCCACGTGACGGGCGGCGTTGCGGGCTGCGACTTCCTCTTCCGGGTAGAAGTACACGTCGAAGTGCGTCGTCCGCAGGATGCGGAAGTCGAACTCGCGGTACTGCACCTGGTTGCGCCCGAAGTACTGCGCGGACGCGGGTGTGGCGTACGCCGCCGCGGATACCGCGCCCACGCAGAGGGCAACGGCCCAGCGCGTGGCGCGTCGGAATGGAACGGACATGGGGATCTCCTCTACCCGGCCATGGGGGGGACGACCGTCGTGCATGCGCGGCGGGAGCGCGGCAACTTGCCGCGCCGCCAGGGTTCCGCGCCTGTACGTTGTGCAATGCATCTACCGTACCCCGCGCACCCGCAGAAAGTTGTGCCTCAGCGCGGTCCCGTCGCGGCCCCGGTATCGAGCTGCTCCACCACGTCGCCGCCGTCGTCCTCGCCCAGGATCTCCGCGAGCGCCCAGATGGCGAGCGCCAGCACCAGCAGCCCCACGAACCAGGGCCATTTTCCAAGTTTGCGCGTGCGTTCTACCCGGATTTCGGCCATGCGGAGCTCAGTGTGGGTTCGGATTTCGGAGGGGAAGTGCTAAGTCCTGAGTCCTGAGTGCTGAACCGCCGTTCACTTGGCACTTGGCACTTGGCACTTGGCACTTCCTTTCGTAATGCACTCTCTGTTCCCCCGTGGTCCGTCCCTTGCGCGCGGGGTGGGCCGGCGGGCGCGGGCGGTCCCGTACTGAACAACGGATCACCGGGAGGAGACGTGACGGAGCCGCAAGGACCGGCGGAGGAGATGGACAAAGAGACGCACGCGGGGCACGTGCTGGAGGCCTACCGCGAGCGCCGCCGCCGCCGGCGGGCGGAGGACACCTTTTTCGGGAGCGAGAGCGCCCTGCTGGGGAGCGGCGAGCCCTCCGATTCGCCCGACGGCGTGCGCCGCCGCGCCGAGCTGATGGGCGACGCGCGCGCCGTCGGCATGTCGCCCGAGCTGGCCGACATGATGTACGACATCGCCGTGGAAGAGGGACTCGACCCCATGCTGGCCTTCGAGCTGGTGCGCAGCGGCCTGGGCGTGGCGCCCCCCGAGGAGGGCCTCGACAACTCCCCCTCGCAGCCCACGACGGACAAGTACACGCCGGGATGGCTGATCCAGCCCCCCACCCCGACCGACGACATGCTTCGCGAGCGGATGCTGCGCCTCTCCTTCCGCCGCGTCCGCGGCCTCCTGGAAGCGCACTCCGACCCCGACGAAGCCTTTCGCGCCTTCGCCCGCGAGCCGGACGTGGGCGCGTACGGGTACTGAAGTGCGTGAGTGCGTTGGCCTCGCGGTTGTCATCCTGAGGAAGCCGCCCTTGCAACCTCAGCGGCGCACCACCGCACTTCTGCGGCGACCGAAGGACCTAGCCGGCGAGACAAGAGGCCAGCGGGAAACGACGAGCCCCTCGGCACGCGCGCGCCACAGCCCTGAACACGGGCAAAGCCCGAGCGGCGCGTCGCTCACGATGACAGGGTGTGGGATGACAGGGGTGTGGGGGGATGTCGCGGTTCTCGAGCCGGCTTCAGCCGCATTCCCGTCGTTCCAGCCGGGGGATTCATCCCCCGGCGCGCGACGGAGGCGCCCCGCACGAACCCACTTCCGTTGCCCCGCGCCGCCATTTCCGCGAGATTCAACGATTGTGAACGAAAACCGCCGATTGCAGGAGACCGTACGTTGACCGATACGAACATCGAAGCGCCCGCCGCACCGCTCTTCACCGAGCTCGGGCTGGAGCCCGACGTGCTGGCGACGCTTGAAGCCTTGGGATACGAAGAGCCTACCCCCATCCAGGTGGAGGCGATCCCGACCCTCCTGGCCGGGCGGGACGTGCTGGGGCAGGCCGCCACCGGCACCGGCAAGACCGCCGCGTTCGCCCTGCCGCTCGTCCAGCGCATCGACGCGAATCTGCGCGGAGTGCAGGCGCTGGTGCTGGCGCCCACGCGCGAGCTGGCCGTGCAGGTGGCCGAGGCCACGCACCGCTACGGCGCCAAGCGCGGCGTAAGTGTACTCGCCGTGTACGGCGGCCAGCCCATCGACCGCCAGCTCCGCGAGCTGCGCCGCGGCGTCAACGTCGTGGTCGGCACGCCGGGGCGCATCCTGGACCACATCCGCCGCGGCTCGCTGGACCTTTCCGCCGTCGGCTACGTGGTGCTGGACGAGGCGGACGAGATGCTGGACATGGGGTTCATCGAGGACATCGAGACGATCCTCACCGAGACCCCCGCGGGACGGCAGACGGCGCTCTTCTCCGCCACCTTCCCGCCCCGCATCGCGCAGCTCGCCGCGCGCCACATGACCGACCCCGTGCGTGTGACCGTGCGCGCGGCCAAGATGGAGACGCCGCTGGTGAGGCAGGCGGCGTACGTGGTGCCGCGTCCCTATAAGCTGGAGGCGCTGGCCCGCGTGCTCGACCTGGAGGCGCCCACCTCGGCGATCCTCTTCTGCCGCACCCGCAACGAGGTGGACGAGCTGAACGAGGCGCTCTCGGTGCGCGGCTACCGCCCGGAGGCGCTGCACGGCGGCCTCAACCAGGCGCAGCGCGACCGCGTGATGAAGCGCTTCCGCGAGGGGACGGCGGACCTGCTGATCGCCACCGACGTGGCGGCGCGCGGGCTGGACGTGGAGCACGTGAGCCACGTCATCAACTACGACATCCCGCAGACCCCCGAGGTGTACGTCCACCGCATCGGGCGCACGGGCCGCGCCGGGCGCGAGGGGACGGCCATTACCCTGGTGCAGCCGCGCGAGCAGGGGCTGCTGCGCGGGATCGAGCGGGTGGTGGGCCGGCCCATCGAGGTCGCCCGCGTCCCCACCGTCGCCGACCTGCGCGCGCGGCGCGTGGAGCTGCTCCGCTCCGCCATCCGCGAGACGATCGAGGAGGACGAGTTCGACGGCTACGGCGAGATCGTGGCGTCGCTGGCAGATGATGGCTACGATCCGCTGGACATCGCCGCCGCCGCGGCCAAGCTGGCGGCCGACGCCACGCGCGGCGAGGAGCCGGAGAACGAGGTGGAGATCCCGCAGTGGGAGAACCGCCCCCAGCGCCCGCACGACGACTCTCGCGGCCCCCGCGGCCGGCGCGACGCCTTCGAGGGTCCGGGCCGCGACGGCCCCCCGCGCGGCCGCCGCCCGCGCGCGGACATGACGCGCCTCTTCATCGGCGTGGGGCGGCGCCGCGGCATCCGCCCGGGCGACATCGTGGGCGCCATCGTCGGCGAGGCCAAGATCCCGGCCGAGGGGATCGGGTCCATCGAGATCGCGGACCAGTTCACGCTGGTGGAGGTGGCAGAGGAGCACGCCGATCACGTGATCCGCACCATGTCGCGCGCCGCCATCAAGGGCCGCCCCGTCTCCATCCGCCGCTCGCACGACTGAACGGCTGGTCTCACGCGGAGGCGCAGAGAGGCAGAGAGAGAGGCGCGGGGAAAGTTTCCCCGCGCCTCTCTCCTTTTCGCACACCCCCACTTCCTGAACGGAGCGCTCACACGGAACCCGTGGATCAGACGGGCTGTGGCGCGGAGTGAAGGAGACGGGCTTTGCCACCAGCGCCGATGTCGCCAATGTTCCGCAACCGGTTTCCGCCCCGCCGCTCACCACGTACAGCCGACCGAACACGGGCTGGATCACGTTGCGGCCCGGAGCCCGTTTCCTTCACTCCGCGCCAGAGATCCGCATACGGCAGGTACTGTGTGGCGCTCCGTTCAGGAAGTGGATAGCGCGGCGGCCACTGCGTCGCTGGGGGTAGTCGGGGCGCGGCCGATCAGGCGGCGGAGGTCGTCGCGGTCGGTGGACAGCTCGCCGCGCGCGATGCCGCGGTCGGAATCGGCCAGCATGCGGGCGAACGGCTCCGGCAGGCCGAAGCTGGCCAGCACTCCGGCGAACGCTTCTTCGGGGAGGTTTTTGTACTCGACGGGCCTGCCGCTCTCGCGCGAGATGGTCTCAGCCAGCTCCGGGAGCGTGAAGGCGTCGCCGCCGAGCTCGTACGTCTGGTTCTCATGGCCGCTGCCGGTGAGCACCTCCGCGGCCGCGGCGGCGTAGTCCGCACGGGAGGCCGCGCTGACCCGGCCCTCGTCGGCGCTGCCGAGAAGGGCACCGTGCTCCAGCGTCGAGGCGAGGTTGCCCGTGTAGTTCTCCAGGTACCAGCCGTTGCGCAGGAGGACGAACGGGATCCCCGAAGCGCGGATGATCTCCTCCGACGCCCTGTGCTCGGCGGCGAGCTGCATCCCGCTGGTGTCCGCGTTCAGGATGCTGGTGTACGCCAGCAGCCCGACGCCCGCGTTGCGAGCCGCATCCACCACGTTGCGATGCTGGGCCGCGCGCTGTCCCAGCTCGCTCCCCGAAACGAGGAGCAGCTTTTCCACGCCCTGCAGCGCCGCGTACAAGGTGCCCGGCTGCGTGTAGTCCGCCGCGCGCACCTGCACGCCGCGCGCGGCGAGGTCCCGCGCCTTCTCCGGGCTGCGCGCCAGCGCGACGATCTCGCCGGCCGCGACGCCGCGCTCCAGCAGGTTTTCGATGACGAGGCGGCCGAGGTGGCCGGTGGCTCCGGTGACTGCGATCATGTTGGCTCCTGCCCGTGAAAGGGCGAGTTGTGGTTGTTGTGTATCCATGACTAGTACACATCCTGGCGCGCGAAGAATTCAGCGGGCCGCGCCCTGCTCCTCACGCGTGCCGATCTCCGCGGCGGTGTCAGCGATGGTGGTGCCGTCCAGCTCCGACTCCAGCGCCTGCCTGGCGGCATCGAAGCGCGCCTCCAGCATCGGCTGGATGTTGCGGCCGACGGGGCAGCGCGCGTTCGGCTGCTCGCGGTGGAGGCCGAAGAGCTCGCCCTCGTCCACCGCGCGGTACACGTCGCGCAGCGTGATCTGATCCGCGGGGCGGGCCAGCAGCGCGCCCCCGCCCGCGCCCATCTGCGACGTGGTCAGCCCCGCCCGCGTCATCTGCGAAAGGAGCCGCCGCACCAGCGACGGGTTCGTGTTCACGCTCCCCGCGATGTAGTCCGAGGTGACCGGCTTCCCCTCGCTGCGGGCGATCAGCGTCAGGATGTGGACCGCGACGGCGAATCGGCTGTTCATCTGCGCCTCCGTGTTGTGTATCTATCATAGTAACACTAATGATCGCGGTCAACCCCCGCACGCCGCGAACGGCTCAGAGGAAGGGCGATGGCACCTCCGCATCGATCACCCCGGCCGCACGGGCGCGCGCAAAGAGGGCCTCGATGGCGCGCGCGCCCTCCTCCTCCACGTCAACCGAGAAGCGGTTCACGTACAGGTCGATGTGCTGCTGCGTCACCGCGGCGTCCATCTCCTGCGCGTGGGCACGCACGTACGGGCGCGACGCCTCGGGATCGGCGAACGCGAACTCCACCGAGCGGCGGATGCCGTCCTCCACCGCGCGGATCGCGTCCTCGCCCAGCGAGCGGCGCGCGAGGATGCCGCCGAGGGGAATCGGAAGGCCGGTCATCGATTCCCACCACTCGCCCAGGTCCACCACGCGCACCAGCCCGTGCCGCGGATAGGTGAAGCGCGACTCGTGGATGATGAGCCCCGCATCAAACTCGCCGCGCGCGACGGCGGGCATGATGTCGCTGTACACGCGCTCCACCCCCGGCGCCGCGTCGGGCGCAAAGAGGCGGAGGAGGAGGTTGGCCGTCGTGTTGCGGCCGGGGATGGCGATGCGCGCCCCCGCCAGCTCCGCCGCATCCATCCCGCGGCGCGCGACGACGAGCGGCCCGCACCCGCGCCCCAGCGCCCCGCCGCTGCGCAGCAGCACGTAGTCGCGCAGCAGCCCCGGGATCGCGCCGTACGAGATCTTGGTGACGTCGAGCGCCGCCTCCGCCGCCAGCCGGTTCAGCGTCTCCACGTCTTCCAGCCGCTCCTCGAACGTCAACCCATCCACCTCGATCCGCCCATGCACGAGCGCGTCGAAGATGAAGGTGTCGTTCGGGCACGGCGAATATCCCAGCGTCAGCACGTCGTTCATCCCGCGGTTACCCCAGCCGCCCGCGCAGCGCCGCCAGGTGCGCGGTGTGATGATCCCCGTGCCAGGCGTACAGCGCCAGCACCGATTCCAGCGGCATGTCCCCCCACTCCGGGTGCTTGAGGGTGCGGCGCCACTCCGCGCCCTCTATCGCGCCGAGGAGGGTCACCCAGCGCAGGTGCAGCGCGTCCAGCAGCGCCAGCGACACCTCGGGGGGCGTGTCGCGCGTGTCGGGAAGGTTCGCCCAGAGCGCCTCGTCGTACGTCTTGATGGCCGGGTTGTCTTCCGTAAGGGCCAGCTTGAAGCGCACGTACGCGTTCATGTGGCTGTCCGGAAGGTGGTGCACGAGCTGCCGCACCGTCCACCCGCCGTCGCGGTAGGGGGTGTCCAGGTGCTCGGGGCCCAGCGCCGCCACCGCCGCGCGGAACCGTGCCGGCGCCGCCGCGATGCGCGCGATCCACTCGCGCCGCCGCTCGAGCGTGACCTCGCCCTCCAGCAGGAACTTGCCGATGGGGAACCGCGGGTCGGTCTGCTCCATGCCGCCTCCTCATGGCCGGGGGTGTCGCTGGAAACGGCGCACAAGCTACCCCGCGGCCGGTGCGTGGCGCAAACGATTGGGGCCCGGCCAACCCGCGCCGGACCCCGGTTCCCCACGTGCGATTGAGACCAGCTACCTTCGATACGACGCCAGCAGGTTCCCCAGGTTGGTCTGCACGCCCCGGGCCCCGGACGTGTTGCGGCCGTTGTAGATGAAGGCGAATGCCACGCGCTCGCCGCTCGCCGTCTTCACGTACCCCGAGAGCGAGCGCACCTGGCGGATGTAGCCCGTCTTGGCGTGCAGGTTCCCCGCGGCCGGCGTCCCCACGAACATCCGCTTCATGGTGCCGCGCGGGTCGCCGGCGACGGCCAGCGACTCGTGGAACACCCGCGAGTACGGCGCCCTGTCCGCGAACTTCAGCGTCATCACCATCGCGTTGGCGCTGGTGCGGTTGTTGGCCGAGAGCCCCGACCCATCCGCCTGCCAGAGCTGCCCGTACGGCACCCCGGCGCTGCGGTGGAAGAAGTTGGCCGACGCCGCGCCGCCCCGCGTGTAGCTCCCCTGGCCCGTCGCCTTCGCCACCGCGGCCTTCCAGAAGTGCTCGGCGAAGAAGTTGTCCGAGTGCTGGTTGAGCTGCGGCACCATGTCGGCCACCGTCAGCGAGAGGTGGCGGTGCGCCAGCTTCGCCCCGCGCGGCGTGCGCTGGAGCTTGACCGCGCCGTTCACCTGGATGCCCGCCTCGCGCATCGCCTGGCGCAGCGCGGCGGGGGCGAGCAGCGCCGGCTCGAACGCGCCCACCGGGAAGCGCGTCCCCGGCCGCCCGATGCCGCCGCGCAGCCGCACCGTGTCCTGCTCCGGCCTGCGCACCGCGTAGCCGCGCCCGCCGCGGCTCTGCCACACCACGGGAATCTCCGGGACGTCCGGGTGCAGCACGAAGCCGTTCGGCCCCTGCCCGTTCGGCTCCACCCACAGCATGTTGCGCTGGTAGGGGAGACCGCTCACCGTGGGCGCGTAGTGGGCGGCGCCCATCCCCGTATCCACGGGCCACGCGGGACCGTAGTTCTGCCGGTCGTGGATCGTCGCGTCGCCGATGACGCTCCCCGTCACCTGGTTGATCCCCAGCGACTTGAGGCGCCGCGCCATGGTGCGCAGCGGGTCGATGTTGTCCTTTTCGTACGACGGATAGCCGAAGCCGGGATCGCCCGAGCCGCGGATGATGACGTCGCCCTGCAGCACGCCGTTCTGGATGTTGCCGTTGATCAGCAGGTCGGTGGGAAAGCGGTAGTCCGGCCCCAGCACCCCCAGCGCCCAGATGGCGGAGAAGACCTTGTTGTTGGACGCGGGCACCTTGGGCTGCTCCGCGTTGATGGCGAACAGCGTCTGGTTGCGGTCCAGCGAGTAGGCCATGATGGTCCACTCGCTCTTGTTGGGGACGGCGGCATCGGCCTGGGCCTGGAGGGGCCCCGCCGCGCCCTGCGTTCCCGCCGCGCCCACGCTGGCCGCCGCGCCGCCGATGGCCGCGGCGATGGCCGCGGCCCACATCCTCACCCGCGTCATCGTGCGGCCGTCTGCCCTTCCGGGCCCGCGGGTTCCACCGTGGGTGCGGCGCCGCGCCCCGCCTGCTGGAGCTCCTCCAGCATCTGCTGCTGGAGCCTGAACGAGGCCCGCGTGTTCTCCTCGATGTCCATGGTGAGCTCGAAGAAGGCGGCGATGGAGAACATCGCCACCGCGCCCAGCACGCTGGAGAGGAGGATGCCGACCCCCTCCATTCCGTCTGCCCGGTTGCCGCCCAGCGCGCCGAAGAAGGCCACGCCGCCGACCACCAGGATGATCACCGCGAGGAAGCGGAGCACCCCCAGCAGGATCCGGATGCTGCCGTAGCGCTCCTCCAGCCCTGCGAGGCGGCGGGGCGCGCGGCGCTCCTTGAGGAGGTTGCCGCAGTTGGGGCAGCGCTCCAGCGTGGGGTCATCCACCACCGTGTTGCAGTTGGTGCACTGCACGGGGGTGGAGAAGAGGTGCAAGGCCATCGAAGGGTCTGGGTTCGCTCGAACGTGACGTGCGGCGGCGCGCCGCGGAACCCGTGCAGGGGAGCAACGCGCGTGCCACCACCCGATCCCCCTCCCCGCCGCCCGCCGGCGCCACGACGAACTCTGTCGCCTCCCGGTATGCCCGCGGTTCAACGCCCCCCTCGGTTAACCCGACACCCGTAGGGGCCGCCCCACGTGGCTGCCCGTGCCCGCCCCCTCACCGCCCCTGCGCCCCACGCACGGATACGTAGGGGCAGACCTGCGTGTCTGCCCGCCCTCGCCCCCGCTTCCAACCCCGTCAATATTGTCACATCCCCTCCGCCCGACTATCATGCAACCATCCCCGCAAGCCCACCGCACACCCCTTTCGGGAGAGGACCCATGCAGACCGCGACCGTTGCGTATCCTTCGTCCGATCTGGCCCGATTCGGGCGGGAGCTGGAGGCGGTGCACCGCGACGCCGCGGAGCTCCTGGACGGCCTCTCGGACGCGCAGCTCGCCTGGCGCCCGGAGGCGGGCGGCTGGTCCCTGGGCGAAGTCGCCTGCCACCTGCGCACCCTCAACGCCCGCTACCTCGAAGCAATCGACCAGTCGATTACCGAAGCGCGCACGCGGGGCCACACCGGGTTCGGCGGGTACAAGCCCGGCCTGCTGGGCGGCTTCATGGTGAAGATGATGGAGCCGCCGGTGAAGCGGCGCCTCAAGACCCCCGCCGTCTTCCGCCCCACGGAACACGCGCACGATTGGCGCGCGGAAGTGGACGGCTACCTCGCCACGCACGGGGGCCTGGAGGAGCGCCTGCACCGCGCCGGCGGCATCAGTCTGGCGCGCGCGCGGGTCGCCTCCCCCGCCAGCCGCCTGCTGCGCCTGACCCTGGGCGACGCCTTCGCGCTGATCCTGGCCCACGAGCGCCGCCACCTCACCCAGATCCGCGCCCTGCGCGACGACCCCGCCTTTCCCCGCGCCTGAAAAGGCAACGGGCCGCACCTTCCCCGGTGCGGCCCTGCATCACCCCCGTGCGCACCATCCCACCGCGCGCCGGGCCCAGCACCCCCTGTCAGTTCAGCCAGGTCTTCTCCGGCCGCCCCTGCTCCCGCGCCGCCTCGCGCAGCCGGAAGAGCTCGCCCGCGAAGCCGGCGGCCACCGTGTCGAACGCGCCCCGGTCGCGCGCGTCGCGGGGCGTCATCCCCACGAACTGCCGGAACGCCGCTTTGAGGCTCACCGCGCTGGCGTACCCGCTCACATCGGCGATGGCGCCCACGGTGCGCCCCGGGTCGTCCAGCATCTCGGCGGCCAGCAGCAGGCGCAGCCACGCGAGCAGCCGGCGCGGCGGCGGGAGGTCGGCGCGCTCGCACCAGCGGAGGACGGTGCGCTCGTTGACCCCCAGCGCCGCCGCCAGCTCCGCCGCCAGTCCCCCCGCCGCAACCGTCTCCGCCGCCGCGGCCAGCAGCGCGCGCGAGCGGCTGGGGACGGTGCGGGGAAGGGCGCGCTCCAGCAGGCGGTGCACCGTGCGCGCCCGCACCCCGTCCACGCGGCGGGCCAGAGCGGGGATGGTGTCCTCGCGCCCCCGCACGATCACGTCCGCCACCCCCCACGCAAAGAGCTCGCGCAGCGTGTCGCCGCGGCCCAGGGCGGGGCTCACCACCGCGAGCACGGTGGCCGAGGGGAACTCCTGCAGCAACACGCGCAGCTCCCCGGGGGGGGCGTGTTGCGGGTCCACCACGCTGATGGCGGTGGCGGGCGCGCGGCGCAGCGAGGCGCGCAGCGAATCCCAATCCGGCACCCGCACCAGCTCTTCGGCGTCGCTCAGCACGCCGCACAATCGCGACTTCAGATCCGGGTCCTCGTGGAGCAGGAACACCGGTCGGATCACCGTCTGCATCTGCTGTCCCGGTAGGGTAGGTTTTACGACGCGTCTTGACCTGCCGCCACATACGGGCGCACCTTTCCGCGAACTTCCCGTCCATACCCCATTCCACACCGGAGCCGAACGATGAAGATCGTGCGCATCCTTTCACTCGCCTGCATCATCTGCCTGCTGTCCGCCTGCGGCTCCGACAGCATCACCGGGCCCGACGCCACGCCGCGTCCGGAGCCCCCCCGCTACCAGACCTCCGGGGGAGGGATGTTCGGCAGCGGCAACTGACGGCGCGGGTCCGCGTTACGCGCCTACCCCGGCGGTCGCGGTCACGCGCAGCTCGAGCGTACGGGTCAGCTCCCCCGCGAGGCGGTCCGCGTGTTCGGAAACGGTGTGCCGGCGTGCGGCCGAGGCGGCGCCCGCCTGGCGCATGATGGCGATCTGGTGCTGCGCCTCCGCCAGGAGCCGGTTCTGGTTCTCCCCGCGCCGCGTGGCGAGCTCGATGGACTGCAGGGCGGCTTCCTCCGCCCTGCGCCACTCCCCCATCGAGTTGTCGGCGCGCGCCACCAGGAGCATCAGCTCGGCTTCGGACGGCGCGGCGCCCGGCGTCTGGCGGAGCAGGGTGACGACGGACTCCCGGTACTCCTCGTACCTCTCCCGCGCGCGCGCCCCGCCCGCGGCGCGCGTCGCGTTGGCCAGCACCCGCACGCGCTCCGCCGGATTGGGGAAGCTGGCCAGGAGGCGCTCGAAGACGGGGAGCGCCAGGTCGAACCTTCCTTCGTCGCACCAGGCGCAGGCCACGTCGTGCGCCAGGAAGGGAAGGCGGCGGTGCTGGGGTCCGAACGCCTCCAGCGCCGCCCGGGCGTGCGTGTACACGAGCGCCGGCCGGTTGCCCTCGCCGGCGATCAGCATCAGGTCGTGGTGGGCCTCGCCCTCCATTTCACGCAGGCGGCGCCGGCGCGCGGCCCGCAACGCGCGCCCGGCGACCACACTGGCCGCCGGGTAGTTGCCGCCCCGGTAGTACATGACGCCCAGCCCCAGGAAGGCGCGGATGTAGGACTCCCAATCCTTGCCGCGCGCCAGCTTCACGGCGCGGCGGAACCACGTCTCCGCGCGGGCGTGGTCCGCGGCGTCGCGGGCCAGGCGCGCGGTGGCGAGGGCGAGCCGCGGATCGCCTGGGCGGGCCAGCGCCGCCGCCTGCGAGAACGCCAGCCGGGTGGCGGGCGCCTCCCCCTCCGCCCAGCGCGCGAGGGCGCGGCAGGCGTGCGCCACCCGCGCCCGGCTCGCCTCCTCCGGCGCCTCCATCATCTCCGCCACCACCAGCAGGGGCGCCCACAGCGCCGGGTCCGCCCCGCACCCCCTGATCTCCGCCCGGCGGCACTCGCCCGCGTCCGCCGGGTAGAGGGAGCCCCGCTCCGCCGCCGGCGCGCCCAGGTAGAGCATCACGTCGCGCAGCGTGGCCCACAGCAGCACCCCCAGCTCGCCGGAAATCTCCTGGAGGATCTCGGCCCCTTCCGCCCCGTTTCCGCGCCGCGTGAGCGGAACGGTCGGGACGTAGCAGCGGGCGGTGCGCGCGCGCGTGGAGCGTGGAGGCGAGAGCTTCATCATGGGCTCCGGGGGTAGGAAATCGAAAACGGCCCGCGTGCTGCGGTGTTTCCGGCCAGAAAGTAAGAAGGAATCGCTCCGCGGAACAGGGTTCCGAACCGAGCGATGATTAAGATTGCGGGTCCGGCGCGGCAAGAAGCGCATCGAGCACACGGCCGCGGTGGGCCAGGAACTCGCTCGTCACCCGGTACGCCTCCGTCCGCTCGTACGGCGTGCGCACGATTCCTTCCGCTCCCAGCGCGTAGATCCAGGCGTTCGGATAGGCGAGGAGGAGGGGCGAGTGGGTGGCGATGATGAGCTGCGATCCGCGCGCCACCATGCGGTGGACGAGCCCCAGCAGGGAGAGCTGCCGGGCGGGCGAGAGGGCGGCCTCGGGCTCGTCGAGGAAGTATACGCCGGGACGGCTCATCCGGTTCTCAAAGAGCGCGAGGAACGCCTCGCCATGCGACATCTCGTGGAGTGGTCGGCCTCCGTACGCCTTTGCGAGCGCGCCGCCGAACGCTTTGGCCCGGTCGAGCCGCTCCACCTCGGTGGCGAGGTTGAAGAAGCTCTCCGCTCTCAAAAAGAATCCGTCGGGCGGCCTGCGCCCCGCCAGCCCCAGGTCCAGGTACCCGTGGAGCACCGAGTGCGAAGGGCGCGTTACGAAGCGGATGTTGCGCCCTCCGCCCTCCGCGTTCAGCCCCAGCGCGATCGCCGCCGCCTCCAGCAGCGTGCTCTTTCCCGATCCGTTCTCCCCGGCGAGAAAGGTGACCGCCGGGTGAAGGGGCATCGTATTCAGCCCGCGCACGGCGGGAAGGCTGAACGGATACACGTCGAAGGACGGCACCCATTCGCGTTCCAGTCGTAGGTAGGGCAGGGGCATGGGCGACGGAGTGGGGGCGGAGGTCGGGGGGTAGTGCGTTAGTTCGCTAGTGACGAACGATCCCCGCCATTTATGTCAAACCGGAATCTGACGGCGCGTAGCCTCTGCCCAGTCCGCGTCCTTGCGCCGAGCTAAGGATCTACTATGCGGCCGCGGCATTGTTCCATTGCGCCGTCCCCTTGCCTCGCCGGCTGGATCCCTTTAGTCGCCGCCCATCTTTGGCGCCGGCTTCCGACGACGGCGAAGCGGCTCCTTCAGGATGACAAATTTCTAACGCACTCACGCACTTTTTCTCACCGGTAGCCCGCTGCCTGCAGCGCAAACAGCTCCGCATACCGCCCCCCGCCCGCGACCAGAGAGTCGTGCGTGCCCTCCTCCAGGACGCGGCCGTGCTCCAGAACCAGAATGCGGTCGGCCATGCGGACGGTGGAAAAGCGGTGGGAGATGAGGATGGCCATCTTGCCCTCCGTCAACTCCGCGAACCGTTCGAAGACGATGAACTCGGCGCGCGCGTCGAGTGCGGCGGTGGGCTCGTCCAGGATCAGGAGTTGGGCGTCGCGCATGTAGGCGCGGCCGAGCGCCACCTTTTGCCACTGGCCGCCGCTCAGGTCCACCCCGCCCTCGAAGCGGCGGCCCAGCATCGTGCGGTAGCGCTCGGGGAGCGCCTCGATCACCTCCGCGGCCAGCGAGCGATGCGCCGCGTCCTCGATGGCGCCGCGCGATCCCTCCGGGTCCGCCTCCAGCAGCGCGATGCGCCCGACGGCGATGTTCTCCTCGGCGGCCATGTCGTAACGCACGAAGTCCTGAAAGATGACACCCACGTTGGCGTGCAGCTCCGCCGGATCGTAGTCGCGCAGCGGAAGGCCGTCCAGCAGGATCTCGCCGCGCGTGGGATCGTACAGGCGGGTGATCAGCTTGGTGAGCGTCGTCTTTCCCGCGCCGTTCTCCCCCACCAGCGCGAGCTTTTCCCCCGGCGCCACCCGGAACGAGATCCCGCGCAGCACCCAGCCGGCCTCGTCGTCTCCATTCTCGCCCGCGCGTTCGCCGTTCTCCGATGCTTGCGGGTACCTGAACCAGACGTCGCGGAACTCGAACCCGTCACGGATCGGACGCGGAAAGGGCGCCGGCTGCACGGGGGCCGCGATGCTCGGGCGCATCCCCAGGAAGACGAAGAGGTCCTCCAGAAAGAGCGCCTGCTCGTACAGCTCCGAGGTCGAAAGGAGCATCCCCTGGATCAGCGTGCGGGAGTGCGAAAAGGTCCCGCCCAGCAGCGTCAGGTCGCCGATGGTGAGGCGGCCCAGCACCACGCGGTAGATGATGGTGGCGTACGCCGCATAGTAGCCCAGTGTGGAGACCAGCGACAGCGCCATCCCCACCACCCCGCGCCGGATCGCCAGCGAGCGGTTGGCGAGGTAGAAGTCGTCCGCCAGCGCGCGGTACTGGTCGATCAGGTAGCGCGACAGGCCGAAGAGCTTCACCTCCTTGGCCGTTTTGTCCGACGCGGCGATGAGCCGGTAGTAGTCCAGCTTGCGCCGCTCAGGGGTCCAGGAAAAGAGGAGCGAGTAGCCCAGCGCCGCGAAGTGCGTCTCCCCCAGGAACG
Source organism: Longimicrobium sp. (assembly GCA_036389135.1). NCBI lineage: Bacteria > Pseudomonadati > Gemmatimonadota > Longimicrobiia > Longimicrobiales > Longimicrobiaceae > Longimicrobium > Longimicrobium sp. Next base: position 57,782 of record DASVQP010000043.1, on the reverse strand, counting down.
ACGGGAGCACCGCGGCCACCAGCAGCACGAAGAGCAGTGGCGAGAACGCCAGCAGCGTTCCGATCAGGGTGACCAGCGTCAGCGTATTCTGCGCCAGCCCCAGGAGCTGGCTCAGGAGGGCGATGCGGCCCACGGTGTGGCGGCGCGCGCGCTCCAGGCGGTCGTAGAAGGTGGGGTCCTCGAAGTGCTGCAGGTCCAGCAGGGCGGCGTGCTCCATGAGCCGCACGCTCATGCGGTTGGAGAAGAGGTCTCCCAGGAGCGATTCCAGGAGCGCCCCGGCGCGCGCCAGCAGCTCGCCGAGCGTCACCACCCCCAGCTCGATCGCCACCAGCGTGGCCACCGCGCGCCACTCCGGCCTCCCCGACTCCGCCGAGCGCACCACGGTGTCGATGATCAGCTTGCCGATCCAGAGGCTGGCGAGCGGCACGAACGCGCGCAGCAGCCGCAGCACCACGATCGCCGCCGTGTAGCCGCGGTGCGTCTCCCACACCATGCGCAGAAAGGGCGGCAGGTTGCGCATGGCGCGCCGCCGGTCTGCCCAGCTTGGAGGGGCCCCGCCGCGTGCGCGCCGCGAGCCGTTCATTGTGAGTGGTGGTGCCATGGAGGGAAGTGTAACGACCGTGGCAAGGGCGGGGAACGGGGTGGGCGGCGGCGGGCGGCGCGGGGCAGGGCACGGGCGGCCACGTGGGGCGGCCCCTACCGGGTTGGTGCGTGGGGCGTGGATCGTGACGCGCAGGCGGCGGGCGCGATGAATCGCGCCCCGCCCTGCGCCCCCGCGGGCGGGGGAGGGGGTCGGGGGGAGGGGCCCGCGTGGGGCCCCGTTCCCCACACCCTGTCGGGCGCTTCCCTACAGACGAGGGCGCAAGGGCGCGCTACATTCACGCTGCCGAAACAGGATTTCGGTTCCGCGCGGCCGTGTGCGCGGGGGGAAAAGGCGGGCCTAGCGGCTCGCATGCCCCCCGGCTATAATGCCGTTTTCCGGCGCGGGCGCGCCGCAATTACGCCCGCCGGGGAAGGTGCCCGCGCCCCGGGGGCGAACGCCGTATCCGACCACCGAGACTCCACCGTCCATGAAGTCACGAGCGAAAAGCTCCGGGTACTCCCCGTGGAAGCCGGCCTTCGGGCTCGCGCTCCTCACCCTGCTGGCCGGGTGCGGGGAAGACCACCTGAAGACGTACCCGCAGACGACCTTCGCCCCCGCAAGCGACTTCGCGCGGGAGCTGGACTGGCTGTTCAAGTACACCCTGGTGCTGGGCGTGCTCGTCGGCCTCTTCGTGTTCGCGCTGCTGGGGTACATCGTGTGGCGCTTCCGCTACCAGCCCGGCCACCCCGAGCCCGAGCAGGTGCACGGCAACGCCCGCCTGGAGCTGCTCTGGACCTTCATCCCCGCCCTCATCCTTGCGGCGATCGCGGTCCCCACGGTGCGCAGCATCTTCAACACGCAGCGGGAGGCGCCGGCCAACGCGCTGATCGTGGAGGTGCGCGGCTGGCAGTGGTGGTGGGAGTTCCGCTACGCCGTCAACGGCGGGCGCGACACGGTGGTGACCGCCAACGAGATCCACGTGCCCGTCGGCACCCCCGTGCAGCTGCGCATGACGGCGGGCGACGTGCTCCACGCCTTCTGGGTGCCGCAGATGGGCGGCAAGCGCGACCTGATCCCCAACAAGGTGAACACCCTCATGTTCACCCCCGAAGAGCCGGGGGTGTACCTGGGGCAGTGCGGCGAGTTCTGCGGCGACTCGCACGCCCTCATGAAGATGCGGCTGGTGGCCCACGAGGGCGACGGATTCCAGCGCTGGCTGCAGAACGAGTCGCAGCCCGCCCCGGCGCCGCGCGACTCCGCGGTGATGCTCGGCAAGCAGCTGGTGACCAAGGGCGCGTGCGCCGGGTGCCACACGCTGCGCTATGGCGCCGCCCGGGATTCGGCCACCATGGGACGCACGGGGCCGGACCTGACGCACTTCGGCCGCCGCCGCACGCTGGCCGGCGGGATCCTGGAGAACAACGCGGAGAACCTGAGCAAGTGGCTCAAGAACCCGCCCGAGGTGAAACCAGGCTCCAAGATGCCGAACCTCAACCTCAAGGACGAGGAAATCCGGTACATCGTGGCGTACCTGCAGACGCTGCAGTGAGACGGGCGCCCCGCCGCACGCGCGGCGGGGCCACGCATCCAGTGATCCACGGCGCCACCCGCGGCGCCGCAACCTGATGGAGTAGGAATGGCATCGACCGCGACCGTGGCTGCGCCGCACGCCCACGCAGCCGCACCCCACACCGAAACGGGGGTGTGGAGCTGGATCACCACCGTCGACCACAAGCGGATCGGGATCCTGTACTTCTTCTCGTCGATCTTCTACTTCCTGGTCGGGGGGATCGAGGCGCTGTTCATCCGCACGCAGCTCATCGTGCCGGAGAACAACTTCATCAGCGCGGACACGTACAACCAGATGTTCACGCAGCACGCGCTGACGATGATCTTCCTGGCGCTGATGCCGCTGACGGCCGCCTTCTTCAACTACATCGTTCCGCTGCAGATCGGCGCGCGCGACGTGGCGTTCCCCCGGCTCAACGCGCTGTCGTACTGGGTGTACTTCTTCGGCGGGCTGATGCTGCTGTTCGCCGCCGTCACCAAGATGGCGCCCAACGTGGGGTGGTTCGCCTACGCGCCCATCACGGAGCGGCAGTACAACCCGGGCCCCAACGTCGACTTCTACGTCCTGGGCCTGCAGATCGTCGGCCTATCGTCGATCCTGGCGGGCATCAACTTCATCGTCACCATCCTGAACATGCGGGCCCCGGGGATGCGCCTGATGCGCATGCCCATCTTCACCTGGATGGTGCTGATCACGCAGGTGCTGATCGTGACGGCGATGGCGGTGTTCACCATCGCCATCACGCAGCTGATGTTCGACCGCATGTTCGGCACGACGTTCTTCGACCCGGCGCGCGGCGGCGACCCGCTGGTGTGGCAGCACCTCTTCTGGATGTTCGGCCACCCGGAGGTGTACATCCTGATCATCCCCATCTTCGGGATCATCAGCGAGGTGATCCCCACCTTCAGCCGCAAGCCGCTCTTTGGCTACAACGTGATGGTGTTCGCCTCGGTGCTCATCGGCTGGCTGGGGTGGGGGGTGTGGAGCCACCACATGTTCGCCGTGGGGCTGGGGCCCATCGCCGACGCCTTCTTCGCCCTCTCCACCATGCTGATCGCCATCCCCACCGGGATCAAGATCTTCAACTGGATCGGGACGATGTGGGGCGGCTCCATCCGCTTCACCACCTCCATGCTCTACGCGGTGGCGTTCATCGCCATGTTCACGCTGGGCGGGATCTCGGGGGTGATGCACTCGGTGGCCCCGTCGGACCTGCAGCAGACGGACACGTACTTCGTGGTGGCGCACATCCACTACGTCTTCTTCGGCGGCACGGTGCTGGGGCTGTTCTCGGGGATCTACTACTGGTTCCCCAAGATCTTCGGGCGCCTGCTGGACGAGAAGCTGGGGAAGATCCACTTCGTGGGCACGCTGGCGGGGATGAACCTGGCCTTCTTTCCCATGCACTTCCTGGGGATGTACGGCCAGCCGCGCCGTACCTTCACCTATCCGGGTGACCTGGGGTGGAACTGGATGAACTTCCTGTCCACCATGGGCGCGTACCTGATGGCCCTGTCCACGCTGGTGCTGGTGTGGAACGTGATCCGCTCGCTTCGCAAGGGCGCGATCGCGGGGGACAACCCGTGGGGCGCCGCCACGCTGGAGTGGTCGATCCCGTCGCCGCCGCCGGTCTACAACTTCCGCGACATCCCCATGGTGCACTCGCGCATGCCGCTGTGGGAGGCGGACGCGAACAAGGAGCCGGGGATTCCGCACGGCAAGGTGGCCGAGGACGTGAACTCGATCACCGTGGGCGGCACGCAGGTGGGCGAAATCGAGTACCCGGACTCCGAAAGCAAGATGAGCGCGCACGACCTGGGGATCCACCTTCCGCCGCCGTCGTACTGGCCGGTCATCCTGGCCTTCGGGATCCTGATGACCTTTGGGTCGCTGATCTTCCGCAACCTGGACGGGGCGCTGCACAACCTCTGGTTCCTGTCGGTGGCGGGCGTGCTGCTGGTCGCGGTTTCCATCTTCAAGTGGGCCTTCGAGCCCGGGCACTGAGCCTGACGACCCCGAGCCTCGGGACGGAGAGATACGCTACGTGAGCATCGTGAACGCGGCCGACCACGCCGCGAACCCCGCGCACCTGGACACCAGCACCGGGCTGGACAACCGGAAGATGGCGTTCTGGACCTTCATCGGGTCGGAGTGCCTCCTCTTCGGATCGCTGATCGCCACCTACCTGGCGTACAAGGGACGGAGCCTGACCGGCCCCCTCCCGCACGCCGGCCGCACGCTGGGGGGCCAGGAGTCTCAGGGCATCCTGGACATCCCACTGACCTCGCTGAGCACCTTCGTGCTGCTGATGAGCTCGCTGGGGATGGTGCTGGCGCTGGCCGCGGTGCAGCGCGCCGACCGCAAGGGAGCGATCCTCTGGCTCTTCACCACGGCGGGGCTGGGGCTCGTGTTCCTGGGCTTCCAGGCGTACGAGTTCAACCACTTCTACCACGCCGGGCTGACGCTGCAGACCAACCTGTTCGGGAGCACCTTCTTCCTGCTTACGGGGTTCCACGGGGCCCACGTCTTCGTGGGGGTGATCTACCTGAGCACGCTGGGGATGCTGGCGGTGAAGAACCAGCTGGGACCGGAGCGCTCGATGAGCGTGGAGATCGCGGGCCTGTACTGGCACTTCGTGGACGTGATCTGGATCGTGATCTTTGCCCTCGTTTACCTGATCAAGTGAACCGACGATGAGCAGCGAGCAGCGCGAGATCGCGCACGACCAGCACACCCATCCGGGGCCGAGGCAGTACGTCATCATCGGGGTCATCCTCACCATCATGACGGTGTTCGAGATCCTGGCGTACTACGCGGAAGAGGACTGGGGCATCCTGAACGCCGGCATGGCCGCGGCGGTCATCGCCATCCTCTCGGCCGCCAAGTTCATCACGGTGGTGATGTACTACATGCACCTCAAGTTCGACCACAAGATCTTCACGGGGATCTTCATCTTCCCCGCCGCCCTGGCGATCCTGGTGATCGGCGCGATGTACATCGTGCAGCAGGTGCTGCCGCGGGCGGGATCGGCGCTGGGGAGTTAGGGATGAGGGGATGAGGGCATGAGGGGATGAGGGGATGGGGAGGCGAGCGCGGACTTGCAGTTCCTCATCCCCCATCCCCAATCCCTTTCCGCAGCGGGGCGGGGGAGTGAGCCCCGCCCCGCTCCGGCTTTTCAGGCGGGAACCTAAACAGGCAGTTCGGAATGACGATGACGCTCGCGCTCCTGCACCAGGAGTCTTTCTCCTGGCAGGAGTGGAAGGTATATCCGCAGTTCATGGTGGGGTGGCTCCTGCTGGGAGCGGCCTACTTCCTCCTGATCGGGCCGCTCCGCGGCCGCTTTCCCGGGTCGGAGCCGGTGCCGGCGAAGAAGGTGGCCTCGTTCACGTTCGCGATGGCGGCGATGTTCCTTTCGCTGCAGGGGCCGCTGCACGAGCTGAGCGACTACTTCCTGTTCAGCGCGCACATGGTGCAGCACCTGGTGCTGATCCTGGTGATGCCCCCGTTTCTGCTGTACGGCATTCCGGATTGGATGCTGCGCCCCGCGGTGCGGCTGCGGCCGGTGGCGTTCGTGGCGCGGCTGCTCACCTTTCCCATCGTGGCGTTCGCGCTCAACAACACCATCTTCCTGGCGTGGCACTTTCCGGGTCCGTACGACCTGATGATGCGCAACCACGGCGTCCACGTGGCCATGCACCTCACCATCATGGTGACCGGCACCATCATGTGGTGGCCGGTGATGAGCCCCATGAAGGAGCTTCCGCGCATCGCGCCTGCGCTGCAGATGGTCTACCTCTTCGTGCTCGGCATTCCGATGATGGTCTCGGCGGCGCTGATCACCTTTTCGGAGACGGAGCTGTACCGCTGGTACGTGGAGGCCCCGCGCCTCTTCCCCATCTCGCCGCTGGACGACCAGCGGCTGGGGGGGGTGATCATGTGGGTCCCCGGCGGGCTGATGCTGTGGATCGCCATCACCGTCGTCTACTTCCGCTGGACCGTCCCCGAGGTCACCGCGGACGAGACGAGGTCGCGGAAGCTGGCCCGCTCCGGCCTGGTCATCAAGCCGCCCGCGTTCCCGCAGACGTAGGGGGGGCGGGCCCCCACCCCCGCTCGTCACCTCGCGGCCCCTCCCCCAATAACTACCTGGGGGAGGGGCGTTCGCGTAGATCCGGGTTCGCGGCGAGGGGTGAGCACCTCTCCTGTTGTTCTTTCCTCTGTGGCTCCGTGTCTCTGTGTGAGCTCGCTGTTGCAGTTCTCCACGCCTCCGCGTCGCCGCGTGAGATGTAGACGGGATGTCGAGCGGACAACAAGAAGGCGCCCCCGACGCTCGTGGATCGGGGGCGCTCCTGTTCGTGGGCCGTTCGCCGTCAGCCGGCAGGCGGCGGGGGCGCGGTGCCGGTGGTGCCGGGGACGGGCGCGTTGCGCGGGATGCTGGCGCACGCCACCGGCTGCGATGTGCCGCCGTACACCACCAGCGCGTGCTCGCCGTTCATCACCTGGGTGGTGGGGACAGCCAGCGTGAACGTCTGCCCCGACACCGTGGCCCCGCCCACCTGCACCTGCCCGACTTCGGCGACCTGTGCGCCCAGCTGGCTGCACGGGCCCTGGTTGACCGACACCCGGAAGCCGCCCGACCCACCCGTGGGCGCGTTCACCGAGATGTTGACCGTGGTGCCGTTGCCGGCGGGCATCATGCTGAAGTTGCCCGACACCCCGGAGTTGTTGAGCGCCGTCAGCGCGCCCGCCTGCGACATCCCGCTCACCGGGTCGCGCACGTTGCGCGGCGCGCCGGGGTTCTGGCCGGACTGGTCCGCCTCGGACGCCTGGTGCGACTGACGCTCGTCCTGCGCCTCGCCCACCTTGTGCTCCTGCGTGGCCGGCTCGCCGTCTTCCACCGCCTGCCCGCCGCGGGAGCACGCCCCCGCCGAAGCCGCCAGCGCCAGCATCGCCGCCACCTGTATTGTCCTTCTCATCGGCATCCCCTTTTCCGTGCGTCGTGTGTGGGCGGCGCGACGGGGCAAGAGGCATTCCAGCGACGGGTCACCCCGCCGCCACCGCCGCCCTGGCCGCCTCGAGCTGTTCCGGGCGGCCGATGTCGAGCCACAGGCGGCCGTCCACGCGAAAGGGGAGGACGCGCTCGCCGGCGGCGGCCAGGCGCAGGTACGGGTCGAGCACCGAGAATGCGCCCCGCTCCGTCAGCAGCCCGAAGATGCGCGGCGAGATCACGTGCACCCCCGCGAACGGCACCGCCTTCGCCTCGCCCACGGCGGGGCGGACGCGGATGTCCAGCTTCTTCGTCTCGTCCACCCGCCCCAGCAGCCCCGCGTCGTCGAAGAGGAAGCCGCGCGTGCTGGGGCGCTCCATCACCGCCAGCGTGGCGAGCGGGTCGCCGGCTTGCACGTGCGCCGCGTACATCTCGGCCAGCGGGAGGTCTGTGAGGATGTCTGCGTTGTGGACGAAGAAGGGCGCGTCTTTGCGGAACAGGTCGGTCGCGGCCACGAGTGCGCCTCCCGTTTCCAACGGCTCGCCCTCTTCGTGCGAGATGACCGTTTCCACGCCGAAGCCGCCGCGCTCCTCCACGTAGCGCGCGATCTGCTCGCCCAGGTGGTGCGTGTTGACGATCAGCCGGTCCGCGCCCGCCTCGATCAGCCGGCGGGCGACCCGCTCCAGCATGGGGACGCCGCCCACGTCGATCAGCGCCTTGGGGGTGTGGTCGGTCAGCGGCCGGAGGCGCGTACCCAGCCCGGCCGCCAGGATCAGTGCGTCCACGCTCAGACCCCGGCCCCCACGGCGGCTTCGGCGGCGGCGCGGCGCGCGGGCCACTTCCCCTCCTCGCGGTGGCTGAGCACCACGTTCACCGAGGGGTAGTACGTGCGCAGGTGGGCCGCCAGCTTCTCCGCGAAGTAGACGGAGCGGTGCTGCCCACCCGTGCACCCGAAGTACACGCTGAGCGACTGGAAGCCGCGGGTGAGGTACACCCCCACCTGACGCTCCACCAGCTCGCGCACGTTCTCCCAGAACTCCACCGTCTCCGGCAGCGTCTCCAGGAACTCGGTCACGGGCTCGTCGCACCCGCAGAGCGGCGCGTACTCCGGGTAGCGCCCCGGGTTGTGCACGGCGCGGCAGTCGAAGACGAAGCCGCCCCCGTGCCCGCCCGAGTCGTCCGGATAGCCGCCCTTGTACGAGAAGCTACCGACGTACAGCGTGAGCCCGGGAAGGGGCTTGGGCTGCGACTTCCGCAGCGCCGCGTTGTTGCAGATGCGCTCGAAGACGGTGCGCAGCTCGGGGAGCTCAAGCGCCACGAAGCCGGTCTCCAGCAGCCGCTCGATGTTGCGGATGGCGCCGGGCACGCTCTGCAGGAAGCGCGGCTTGCGCTCAAAGAAGCCGCGGTAGCCGTACGCCCCCATCGCCTGCATGATGCGCACGAGCACGTAGCCGCGGAAGTGCTGGCGGAAGCGCTCGCGGTCCACCCTGGGGAGGTGCTCGTGGAGGGCGTCCAGGTAGTGCTCCAGCAGCTGCTCGCGGAGCGCCTCCGGGATCCCCGCCTTGGGATCGTACAGCAGCGACGCGACGTCGTACTGCAGCGCGCCGCGGCGGCCGCCCTGGTAGTCGATGAACCAGGGGTCGCCGTCGCGCAGCATCACGTTGCGGCTCTGGAAGTCGCGGTACAGGAAGTGGCGCGTGTCCGCCGCGAGCAGGAACGTCGTCAGCCGGCGGAAGTCCTTTTCGAGGCGTGCCTCGTTGAAGTCGACGTGCGCCAGCTTCAGGAAGTGGTACTTGAAGTAGTTCAGGTCCCACAGGATCGACTGGCGGTCGAACGCGGCGCGCGGGTACGCCACCGAGTAGTCGATCACCTTCCCCCCCTCCACCTGGAAGCGGGGGAGGAGCTCCAGGATACGCTTGTAGACGGGGATCATGGCCGCGGGGAAGTCGGCCCCCGGGTCTTCCGCGCGCGCCTCGACGATGGCGTCGAAGAGCGTCGTCTCGCCCAGGTCCTCTTCCAGGTAGAGCCCCGCCTCCTCGTCCACCGCGTAGATCTCGGGCACGGGAAGGTCGATGGAGCGGAATGCGCGCGAGTACGAGAGGAAGGCGCGATTCTCGTCGCGGTCGGGGCCCACAACGCCCACCGCCGTCTCCATGGCGTCGCCGATCAAGCGGTACATCGCGCGGCTGGAGCCATCGCCCTCGATCTGGAGGATGGAGGCCGGCGGCTTGCCGAACCGCTCTTCAAACAAACGGATAAATATCTGCTCCACGGGACCCGTCTTCCTGGAGAAGCTTGAATGCCTTCGCTGCCAACAGGATATGCGTGCAACCCCGGTGCCGCTACGGTGGAGCCCGCACGTCTTCCTTGCCTTCGCCCGGGGGTGCCATTATCTTGGCACCAGAGCGATCCACCTCCCTCGCACGCCCCGCCCTCCGCCGATGCCTTCCGACACCTCACCCGACGCCGAGCTGAGCCGCCGCGAGCGCCAGATCATGGACGTGGTCTTTCGCCTGGGGCGGGCGAGCGCGTCCGAGATCCACGAGCGCCTCCCGGACCCGCCCAGCGCCACGGCCGTGCGCACCATGCTGCGCATTCTGGAGGACAAGGGGCACCTGAAGCACGAAAAGGATGGCCCACGCCACATCTACCTCCCCACCGTGCCGCGCGACTCCGCGCAGCGCTCGGCGGCGGCGCACCTGCTGCGCACCTTCTTCGGCGGCTCGCCCCGCGCCGCCGTCGCGACGCTCCTGGACCTCTCCGAGCGCCCGCTGACGCCCAGGGAGCGCGACGAGCTGGTCGAGATGATCCGCCGCGAGCGCGAGGAGGGGCGGTGAACGGGTGGATGGCGCTGGACCCGGTGTGGAGCCCGGAGTGGGCCTGGCTCCGCTACGCCACCTCACTGCGGGCCACCGTCCTGCTGCTGATCCTGGCCGCGGCGGCCCTCCTCCTTCGCCGCGCCCCCGCATCCGTGCGGGCGCAGCTCTGGGCGGCGGCGCTGGTCGCGCTGCTGCCGCTGCCGGAGCTGCGCATGCTCCCGCTGCACTGGAGCGCCCACGTGGTCCCCTCCGTTCTGGCCGAGCCGATGATCGCGATCGGCTCCACGATGGTGGCGCAGAGCTGGCCCGGCGCGCTCACCCTGCCCTGGACGACAGTGCTGGGGATCGCCTGGATGGCCGGCGCCGCGCTGGTGCTGGGTCGCCTCGCGTGGGGATGGACCGCCGTCGCGCTCCTCTCGCGCCGCGCCCGGCCGGTGGAGAATGCGGGCTGGCTGGCGCTGCTGGACGAGTGCTCGGCCGCGCTGGGGGTGCGGCGCCGCGTGCGCCTTCTGCGCGCGGCGGGAATCGGCACGCCGCTCACCTGGGGCACGCTGCACCCCGCCGTCGTCCTTCCCGCCGACGCGGACGGGTGGCCGGAATCCCACCGCCGCGCCGTCCTCCTCCACGAGCTGGCCCACGTGCGGCGGCTGGACTGCCTCCTCCAGCTCTTCGCCCACCTGACGTGCGCGCTCTGGTGGTTCCACCCGGGCGCCTGGTGGGCCGCGCACCGCCTGGGCACCGAGCGGGAGCGGGCCTGTGACGAGCGCGTCCTTCGCGCCGGCGTCCGCCCCTCCGACTACGCCGAGTGCCTCCTGCGCATCGCCGATGGCGCCCGCGGCTTCGGCGCGGTGGGCCCGGCGATCGTGGCGGCCGGCTTCCTCCGCCGTGGACAGCTCCGCCTGAGGCTGCGCGCGATCCTGACCCCTGCCCCGCGCCCCGCCCCATCCTTCGCGGCATCCTTTGCGACGGCGGCAGCCTGCGCCGCGCTGGTCCTGGTCGTCGGCTCCATGCGCCTGAGCCCGCGCCCCGACGTGCTCTGGACCGCCCTCGGCTCGCCCGACTGGACGCGCCGCGCCTTTGCCGCCGAGAGCATCGCCCGCTTCGGCGACCCCGCCTCGGTCGCGGCGCTGCACGCCACGCTGCGCACCGAGCCCAACCCCGCCGTCCCCGCGATGGCCCGCTTCGGCGCCCGCCTCCGCCCAGGCTCAGGACAGGGCATGGTCATCCGCTTCGGCTGGCCCGCCGACGGTTGAACCAGACGCCCGAACGCAAAGACAAACGTCGGCGCATCCCCGGCCGCGGGCGCGATAAATCGCGCCCCTACAGGATGTCCGCACCGCGCACGCAGTCAAGCCCCCTCTCCAGATACCGGCGAGGGCGCAGCCCTCTCCCGTTATCGGGAGAGGGGGCAGTCGAGTGTACGAGACGGGGGTGAGGGCCCTCCGCGCACCCGCATAAGCCAAAAAATTGGCACCTACCCATCACCCCACACCGGAGCACACGCATGCCCCACCAGACCATCCGCCGAAGTCTCCTCCTCTCCGCCCTGCTCCTCGCACCCGCCGCCCTCGCCGCGCAAGCGCCGCAGGGTCCGCTCTGGAGCTCGTACACGCGCGCCGCCGAAGTACTGCGCCTGGGCGCGGAGGCGCACGGCGGCGCGGCCGCGATCCGCGGGCTCACGGCGGCTTCGTTCCGCTGGGAGGGCGAGGACTACGCCCCCACGCAGGGTCGCGTGCCGGCCGCATCGTGGGACACGGCGGGGAACGGGCGTGCGGTGACGAGCGACGTGCGAGTCGACATCGCGGGCGGCCGCTTCGCGTGGGACCGCGAGTTCCGCTTCGGCGGAGGGTACCTGAACGCGTTCCGGTGGGTCGGCAGCGGCCGCGAGTTCCTGAGCTACAACCATCACCCGGAGCGCGGGATGGGCGGCACCACCTACCAGCGGGACACCACCGGGACACAGCAGCGGCGGGCGCTCTCGTCCCTTGGCGGCAACATGCCGGTCCTTTTGCTCCGCCAGGCGCTCGAGCGGTCCAACACGCTACGCCATCTCGGCCGGACCGCGCAGGAGGAGGTGATCTCGTACACCACCGCCGAGGGAGACCCGGTCACGCTCTACTTCGACACCGCCACGCACCTCCTCACCCGCCGCGAGGAGATTGGCAACGGCTCGCTGGGCGACGAGGTGAATGCGACCTACTTCGCGAGCTACGAGCAGGTCGCGGGCTTCTCGGTGCCGCGCCGGCTGGAGCTGCGCTGGAACGGGCTGCTTACCGGACGGCAGCGCCTGGTCTCGTTCGCGCCGGCGGCCGAGCTCCCGGACAGCCTCTTCCGCGTCCCGGCGGGCTACGCGGCCCCAGCCCCCGGCGGCGCGCCCGCGATGACGCGCGTGACGGAGGGCGTGTACTTCGTGGAGCGGATCGGCGGCGGCTACCGTTCGCTGGTGGTGGACACGGACGACGGCCTCGTAGTGGTGGACGCGCCGCTCAATCCCGACATCACCGGCGCCGCGATCGCGCTGATCGAGCGGACGCTCCCCGGCCGTCCGATCCGCTACGTCGTCATCACGCACCACCACGGCGACCACATCGGCGGCATCCCGGCGTACGCGGCGCGCGGCGCCACGATCCTGGTGGCACCGGGGAGCGAGGCGTACCTGCGGCGGATGATCTCGGTCACCCGCACCCTCGGCCGCATCGGCCAGCCGCCGCGCGCGCCCGTCAGGGAGGCGGTGTTCGAAACGCTGTCTGGACGCCGTACCATCGGACGGGGAGCGCGCGCGGTGGAGGTCCTCGACGTCGGCCCCACCTCCCACGCCGCCGCGATGCTGGCCGTGTACGTCCCCGCGCAGAAGCTCCTTTTCCAGGGCGACCTCCTGCGCATCAACGAGCACGGCGGCCCGGTCGTCTCGCCCGACGCCAACCGCGACCTCGACTCCATCATCCGCCGCTTTCGCCTCGACGTGCGCACCATCGGCGCCGTCCACGGCCTCAACGGCACGATGGATGACCTTCGCGAGGCGATCCGCAGGGGGGCCAGCGCGCTTTAGGCATCCTCCATCCAGAAGCGATAGCGCCCTGCGTCCATGCCGGACGCGGGGCGCTTTCGATGTCTCTCACTCCCCGCCGCGCTTACCCAGCGGAATGCGTGCCCCGTGGCGCACGTGCAGCACGCGCACGGTGCGGCCGCGGATTGTGAAGAGAATGCGGTATTGATCGTACAGGAGCTGGCGGATTTCACGTTTGAACGACCGGTTCTCCAGCGCGTGGCCACAGCGTTCCGGCATGCTCTCGAGCGTGCGAGCCGCCTGCTCAAATCCCCCGAGCCATCGCTCCGCGGCTGGAGGAGAGTGCTCGTGCAGGTACTTGTAGATCCCCGCGGCTTCGGCGCGCGCCGCCGGCTGGACGACGATCTTGTAGGTCACGCGCTCCGTCGCACCGGTACGCTGGCGCGGATCTTCGCGATCGCTTCTTCCAGCGACTCGCCTTCGCCGCGATCAATGGAGTCCAGTCCACGCTGGATCCCGATGATCGCCTCAGCCTCGTCCAGGCGGTCGAGGAGCGCCTGGTATGCCGAGGCGTCCTGGACGATGAGCTCCGCTTTTCCGTTCACGGTAAGCACGGTTGGTTTCCCGGTTTGCTTGAGCCGCTCGATGTGTTCACGGGTCTTCCGCTGAAAGTCACTGAGAGAATAGATGTCGTTCAGGTCGATCATGGTGGCGCTCCATTAAGCAGGAAATTCGCAGTCGATTTCATGATAGTGCACGCGGGCAGTTCTGTCCAGCGGATTGGTGCTCCGTGGCGGGCCCGCGCTTTGCCGCGTGCGCACGGGCTCCAACCGATACCCCTGAAACGTTCCGGCCCATGCCCAACCGCCTCGTCGACGAGACCAGCCCGTACCTCCTGCAGCACAGGGACAACCCGGTGGACTGGTACCCCTGGGGACCCGAGGCGCTGGAGCGCGCGCGGGCCGAGGACCGGCCGATCCTGCTCTCCGTGGGGTACTCGGCGTGCCACTGGTGCCACGTGATGGAGCACGAGTCGTTCGAAGATCCGCAGACGGCCGCCCTGATGAACGAGCACTTCGTCAACATCAAGGTGGATCGCGAGGAGCGGCCGGAGATCGACAGCATCTACATGGCGGCCGTGCAGGGGATGACGGGGCACGGCGGGTGGCCGATGACGGTGTTCCTCACGCCCGACGGCGCGCCGTTCTACGGCGGCACCTACTATCCGCCCGAGCCGCGCCACGGGATGCCCTCGTTCACGCAGGTGCTGACCGCGCTGGCCGATGCGTGGCGCACGCGGCGCGGCGAGGTGGACCGCAGCGCCGCCGAGATCCGCCAGTCGCTGCAGCATTCGGTGCCGAAGCGAGCGGCGAGCGCGCTCAGCGGGTCCGTGCTGGACCGCGCGGCGCATCACCTGGCCACGCGGTTCGACGCGCGCTGGGGCGGCTTCGGTGGCGCGCCCAAGTTCCCGCAGCCGATGACCATCGAGGTGCTCCTCCGCCACTGGAAGCGCACCGGGGGACCGGAGGCGCTGCAGATGGCCGCACATACGCTGCGGCGCATGCACGCGGGCGGGATGTACGACCACATCGGAGGGGGCTTCGCGCGGTACAGCGTGGACGCGCAGTGGCTCGTCCCGCACTTCGAGAAGATGCTGTACGACAACGCGCTCCTGGCGCAGGCGTACGTCCACGCCTTCCAGGCCACCGGTGACCCCGAGTTCCGCCAGGTGGTGGAGGAAACGCTCGGCTTCGTGCTCCGCGAGATGACGGGGCCGGAGGGCGGCTTCTACTCGGCGTTCGACGCGGACAGCGAGGGCGAGGAGGGGAAGTTCTACGTGTGGACGCCAGACGATATCGACGCGGTCGCGGGCGCGGAGGACGGCGCGCTCGTGCGGCGCTACTTCGGCGTGACGGAGGCGGGGAACTTCGAGGGGCACAACATCCTGCACACACCTCGCGACCCGGTGGAAGTGGCGGCGGATGCCGGCATCAGTGTGCAGGAGCTGATGGAGGCGATCGAGCGGGCGCGGCCGAAGCTGTACGCGGCGCGTGCCCAGCGCGTGTGGCCGGGACGCGACGACAAGGTGCTCACCTCGTGGAACGCCATGATGCTCCACGCCTTCTCCGACGCGGCGCGGGTGCTGGACCGCGCCGACTACCGCGAGGCGGCGGAGCGCAGCGCGGACTTCCTCCTGCGCGCCCTGCGTCCGGAGGGCGTGCTCCTGCGCAGCTACAAGGACGGACGCGCCAAGATCGGCGCCTTTTTGGAAGACTACGCCCTTCTCGCCGACGCCCTGCTGTCGCTGTACGAGACCACCTTCGACCCCCGCTGGCTGCGCGAAGCCCGCGCGCTCGGCGAGGGGATGCTGGAGCGCTTCTGGGAGGACGAGCAGGGGATCTTCTTCGACACCGCGCACGACGCGGAGACGCTGGTGGTGCGCCCGCGCGACCTGTACGACAATGCCACCCCGTCCGGCAACTCCGCGGCGACGCTCGCCCTGCTGCGCCTCGCCGAGCTGACGGGAGAGGAGCGCTTCCGCACCGTGGCGGAGCGGGTGCTGGCCAGCTTCGCGGACCAGTTGGCGCGCTTCCCGGGCGCGTTCGGCCACCTGGTGACCGCGCTGGACCGCTACCTGGCCGTTCCGCAGGAGGTGGCGATCGTCGGCCGCCCGGGCGACGAAGACACGGAAGCGCTCCTCCGCGTCGTGCGCCGCGCCTACCTTCCCAACACCGCCGTTGCGCTGCGCCGCCCCGACGAAGGTGACGAGGTGGCGGAGCTGATCCCGCTCCTGCGGGGCCGCACCGCGCTGGACGGAAAGGCGACGGCGTACGTGTGCGAGCGCTTCGCCTGCCAGCGGCCGGTGACGACGCCGGAGGATCTGGCCTGGCAACTCGGGGTGGAGGCGTAGCCCGATCCTTGCGGCCCAGGTCGTGGCGGCGGATCTTTGCCGACGAAGTCCCCCGAACCCGGACGAACCATGCGACGCCTGCTCGCTCCCCTGATCCTCGTCCCCACGCTCCTGGCCTGCTCGATGAACACACCCGGCGATTCCGGCACCGGCAGCGGCACCCCCTCCACCGGGCAGGCACCCGCGCAGCCCTCCACGCCGGGCGGCCCGGTGACCGTCGAATTCAGGCAGCGCGAACCCGGCGGCGCTCCCGACGGCGCCACCGGCGGCACGGGGACGGTTGCCGTGCGCGGCACCATCTCCACACCCAATCCGTGCTACGCGCTCAGCGGCACCGCGGCGCGCGACGGGAGCACGCTGACCCTCACCGTCAGCGCGCGCTCCACCGCGGAGATGTGCATCCAGAGCATCGGCACGCTGGCCTTCGACGCCACCCTGCGCGGCGTGCCGGCGGGGAGCTACACGCTGCGCGTGGTGCACACCTACGCCGGCACGGGGTGGGAGACGAAGACCGCGATGACGCAGCAGGTCCAGGTCCGCTGACCAATCGAAATCGTGAGCCGAGAAGACGCAATGGCCAACCCGCGCGTGATGCTCCAGACGATGATCACCCTCGCCTCGGCCTCGCTTGGCCTTGTCGCGGCGCTGGCCTGGAACGAGGCAATCAAGGCCACGATCAAACAGGTATTCGGCACCTCCGAGAGTCTTGCCGGTCTGTACACCTACGCGATCCTCGCCACCGTTCTCGCGGTCGTTGTCCTGACGCTGCTCGCACGGGCATCCGCGCGTGTGGGCGGTGACGTCGCGGTCCATCGCGAAGCGGAAGGCTGAGTGTAGAGCCTAATGCGCATCTCTGCACCCGATCACCGCGGCGCGGCTTTGCAGCCAGGGGCGCGGTGAGCGCCGTCCCCTTCACCCTCCCGCCGCGCAGTGAGCAGCTCTCGGGCGGCAGCGAGATGCACATCGTCAGGACGTCGGTCGTGGGCGTGGCGTCGCTGGACGGTCCGGCGCTGCGCCTCCAGTTCCGCACCATCGAGGAGTTCCAGCGGAACCGGGGCGGGCGGTACGAGCAGGGCACCGACGAGTCCGACGTGCGCGAGCTGCTGATCCCGCTCCGAGCGCTGCGCGCGGTGCGGGTGGCGGGGCCATGGTGGCGCCCGCGCCTGGAGGTCGCCGCCGCCGACCTGCGTGCCCTCGAAGGCTTCCCCCGTGCCGCCACCGGCGAGGTTTCGCTCCGCATCCGCCGCCGCGACCGCACCGACGCCCGCGAGCTCGCATCCGACGTCGAATACGCCCTCGCCAGCCGCCTGCTGTCCCCACCGGAGCTGGGATAAGTACCGAAAGCACCGTTTCTGCACGCCGCGTCTGGAAGGCCCGGGACGTGCAATCCTGAACGGGAGTTTCACACGGAGACACGGAGGGAAAAGGGAGAGAACAGAAGAGGGAAGTTCTCTGCGCCTTGTTGTTTTCTCCGGGTCTCTGTGTGAGACCCGCCGTTCCGCCTCGGCAAACCTGATAGGGCGTACGTGCGGTTTGAGGCGGCTTCATTCGTTTCTGGATGCGGGTTGCGGTGGGCCCGCGAGATTCCGGTTACCCGTCCAGGAGCACGCATTGATCCGCAGACACCGTATACGCTCCCTGCTCGCCGCCATACTGGCCGCGCTCGGCGGGTGCGCGCAGGGGATGCCGCCGGCGCAGTCCGGGCCGATGCTGGACGCGCTCTTTGCGCCTCCTACGGCCGCGGAGATCGCGGCGGTGGAGGCGGATTGGGCCGGGCGCGACACCGGGGCGCACGGCTACCGCGTGGAATACACGAAGCGCGACGGGCGCACGGGGCGAACGATGGTGGTGTCGCACACCGTGGGCGGAATTCGGCACTACGGCGCGGTGAGGGTGCCGGATGGGGCGGAGGGGCGGCGCCTCCCGGTGCTCGTCATCACCCACGGCGGCGAGAGCGGCGCGACGGCGTACTACTTCTTCCACTCCGGCCCGGTGGCGCGCGGGTGGGTGCAGGTCATCCCCTCCTTCCGCTCGGAGCCGATCCGCCTCACGCCTTTTCGTCGCTACGAATCGGAGGGGCTCCCCAGCCCGTGGGACCGCGACGTGGACGACGCGATGGGGCTCCTCTCCAGCGTCCTGGCGAACGTGCCGGAGGCGGACAGCGGGCGCGTGGCGGTGGTGGGGCGGAGCCGCGGCGGCGGTGTGGCGCTGCTGATGGCGGCGCGCGACCGGCGGGTGAAGGCGGTGGCGGACCTGTACGGGCCCACCGACTTCTTCCTCCCGCAGGTGCGCGGGCTGGCGAAGCGCGCCGTGGGCTCCAGCGTGCCGCGCCTTCCCGGCGCCGGGTACCTGGCGGACAGCGTCCTCTTCGCCCTGCGCGACGGGCGCACGACGGTGCCGCGGGCGCGGCAGGAGCTGCTGCGCCGCTCCGTGGTCTACTTCGCGGACCGGCTCCCCGCGGTGCAGGCGCACCACGGCAGCGACGACCGCAAGGTGCACGTCGCCCATGCGGACCGGCTTGACGCGGTGCTGCGCGCGCAGGGCCGCGACAGCACGCAGTGGAAGTACTACCGCTACCGCGACGCCGGGCACGGCGTGCGGCACCTGCGCGGCTACCGCCGCCGGGTGGAAGCCTTTCTCCAGCGCGTCGCCGAGCGCGGCGCGCCCCCTTCGACCACCGCCCCCACGCGGACGCGATGACCCCCTTCCGCTACTTCGGCGGGATCGACTTCAGCGGGGCCAAGGAGCCCCTTTCCAACCTGTGGAGCGCGCTGGGCGAGGAGCGCGACGGCCGGCTTCACGTCCGGTGGCTCCAGCCGCATCCGTTCCGTGAGGACCTGCGCTCGTACGTCGCGGGCGGGTGGCGGAAGACGGCGGGCGCCGGCGCGGACGAGCGCGTCCTGTGGGGCGCGGACTTCCCCTTCGGCGTCCCGGCGGCGATGTCGGAGCGATTGGCGGCCGGGCGGCGCGCGTCGTGGTCCGCCACCGCCGCCTGGGTCGCGGACCGCCCCGCGGACGAGGTGCGAGACGCCTTCCCAGACCTCTTCAAGTCGCCGCGCGCCACCGACACCAACGGCGCCATGGCCCCGCTCGACCTCCGCCTCTACAAGCAGACGGTGGAGGGGCTGCGCTGGCTGCACGAGCTGCGCGACGAGGCGGAGGTCTCCATCGTCCCCCAGGCCCCCGCCGACGCCCCGACGACGCTGGTGGAGGTGTACCCCTCCGGCGCCGTCAAGGACCTGGGGATCAAGGGCTCGCGCGTCCCCTCGCGCCCCGGCGAGGTGCGGGCGCGGCCGGCGGGGCTGCGCACCTTTTTCTCCTTTGAGCACCCCTCCCTGGAGGTGATCGCCTGCACCCTGGAGGACGCCCGCGACGCCTGCATCGCCGCGCTGGCCGCCTGGCAGTGCCGCGAGGACCTCGACCAGCCCTTCCGCACCTCCCGCGTCCCCGAGGAGACGCTGCGGCTGGAGGGATGGATCTATCGCCCGCCGGCGGCATTGGGGTGAGGGCCCCCTCCCCCCGGCCCCCTCCCCCGCCTGCGGGGGCGCAGGGCGGGTGAGGGGGAGAACCGCGTGCTTGAGTGGCGCACATCGAACAAGAAGAGCTATGAACCTGGCAGATCACGCGGACGTGTGTTTCGCCGTCTGCATTCGCAACGACGATCATTCCGCCTCTCTCGAGGTGCGGAAGCTCTATCCTGTGCTCCCGGATTCAGACGCGGCTGAGCATGGAATGATGCGAATCGTGGACGAATCCGGTGAGGACTATCTCTACCCTGCGGACGATTTCTTCGTAGTTGCCCTGCGGCACGATGTAGAGCAGGCGCTGCTAAAGGCGTCCTAGGCCACGTTCGTGGCTGCAGGCAGAGACGCAGGAGAGGCGTCAGCACCTCTCCTGCGTCGTTCTATGTAAGCCGTGTTGTTCAGGGTGACCTTGGCCGATGTGCGGGAACCCCGTTGAGCATCCCACGGGCGCTGATGTCCTCGTCCACGCCCGGCCAGTGGATACCGTCGCCGGAACCGACGATGCGCCAGTTAGCGCGCTGCTCGGGGCTGGCTTCGGAAAGCCGCCACGACCAGGTAAGCGGGACGCTCATGGCGACCATCCGCGAGCTCCGCGATGATCGCTTCATGAGTCACGCGGATGCGGATGATCCTGGTGTGATTGGATGGTGTTCATGGGTGCTCGGGATTAGGCGCGCGTGGCGGTCGTGGGTGCCGCATCGCCGGGAGATGAATCCCCGCTGGAACCACGGGAAGGCGGCTGAAGCCGGCTCGTACAACGCGGTATCAGACCCCGAGTCCGCGAAGGCGGACTTTGTGCTGTTGTTGCCGCGGTTTTAACCGCCGCCCCCGCATCCTAACGACGCACGGACGTAGCCCGCAGTCGGGAGTTCGAAAGCGGTCAGACGCGCGATGGTGCGGCTGGGCGCTGACCGAAAAGCGCGGCTGGCCCCCACCTGGAGACCAGCCGCGGCGCATTCCCGTGACACGGGAGCGATGAATCGCGCCCCTACCAGATCCGTGCAGCCCGAACTGCAGTTCTCCCCCTCGCCCGCCCTGCGCCCCCGCACGCGGGGGAGGGGGTCGGGGGGAGGGGGCCTTACGCCGGCGCCTTTACGCGCAGATCCTTGCGCAGGATCTTGCCGATGGGGCTCTTGGGGAGC
This sequence comes from Longimicrobium sp., assembly GCA_036389135.1. Taxonomy (NCBI): domain Bacteria; kingdom Pseudomonadati; phylum Gemmatimonadota; class Longimicrobiia; order Longimicrobiales; family Longimicrobiaceae; genus Longimicrobium; species Longimicrobium sp. Next base: position 37,242 of record DASVQP010000043.1, on the reverse strand, counting down.
TCTTCGCGGAACTCGATCTGCTTGGGGATCTTGTAGGACGCCAGCGATTCGCGGCAGTGGGCGATCAGTTCCTCGGGCGTCGGCTTGGCTTCGGCGGCGACGACGAAGGCCTTCACCGCCTCGCCGCTGTGCTCGTCGGGGACGCCGATGACGCCCACCTCGCGCACGCCGGGGTGGCGGGCGAGGACCTCCTCCACCTCGTTGGGATAGACGTTGAAGCCGCTCACCAGGATCATGTCCTTTTTGCGGTCCACGATGCGAAAGAAGCCGTCCGCGTCCATCTCCGCCACGTCGCCGGTGCGCAGCCAGCCGTCCTTGAGCACCCGCGCCGTCTCGTCGGGGCGCTGCCAGTAGCCGGACATCACCTGGGGGCCGCGCACCGCCAGCTCGCCCGGCTCGCCCTCGGGAAGGGTCTCGCCGTGCTCGTCCACCAGGCGCACCTCGGTGGAGGGGAGGGGGATGCCGATGCTCCCCTCCTTCACCGCCACGCCCACCGGGTTGAAGGTGACGACCGGCGACGTCTCCGTCAGGCCATATCCTTCCACGGCCTGGTTCCCCGTCACCTTCATCCACTTGCGGCCGGTGGAGGGGTGCAGCGCCATACCGCCCGCGCCGGCGAACTTCAGCTGCTTGGGGGGCTTCTCGATGAACCACGGCTCGTCGGCCAGCGCGTTGAAGAGCGTGTTCACCCCCGTGAAGGCGGTGATGGGGAACTTCTGCCACGCGGCCTTCAGGTTGCTCACCGGGCGCGGCGACGGGATCAGGATGTCGTGGCCGCCGATCTGGTAGAAGAGGAGGAGGTTGCAGGTGAAGGCGAAGATGTGGTACAGCGGCAGCGCCGTCAGCACCACCTCCTTCCCCTCGTCCAGGATCCTGGAGTTCATCTCCAGCATCTGGGCCGTGTTCGCCAGCAGGTTGCCGTGGCTGAGCATGGCGCCCTTGGACACGCCCGTGGTGCCGCCCGTGTACTGGAGCGCCGCCAGCGAGTCCGGCCCCACGCCGTCCAGGTAGCCCGCCACTTTCTCCCCGCCGGCCAGCTTTGCGCGCCCCAGCTTCAGCGTCTCCTGGAAGGCGGTGTGCGGCACCGTGACGGCCGGGAGCTGCTTCTTCACGTACTTGAGCACCGCGCGGATCAGCGTCGCCTGCACCGGCGAGAAGAACTCGGTGATGCGCACCGTCACCACCGTCTCCACCTGCGTGGCGGGGAGCACTTCGGGGAGGCGGTCGGCGAAGAGGTCGCTGATCACCAGCACGCGCGCCCCCGCGTCGGAAAACTGGTGGGTCATCTCCCGCACGGTGTAGAGCGGGTTGGTGTTGACCGCCACGCACCCCGCCTTGAAGATCCCGAACAGGGCGATGGGATACGCGAGCGAGTTGGGCATCTGCACCGCCACCCGGTCGCCGCGGGCCAGGCCGAGGGTGCCGCGCAGATACGCCGCGAACTCGTCGGACATGCGGTCGACCTCGGCGTAGGTCAGCGATCCCGTCATCCCGTTGGGCATGCACTGCGAGAAGGCGGGCGCCGCGGCGTGCTTGGCGGCGGAGCGCCGGACCATTTCCGGGATGTGCTGGAAGCCGGTATCGGTGATCTCGGGACGGGTGCCGGGGGCGTACTGCGAAATCCAGGGATGCGTGGGCATCGGCGCGGCTCCGGTGCGGTGGGTGGGGTGGTGCTCGGTACGTCTTCGCGGCTGGGCGCGTACCGTATGATTGCACCAAGAGGAGGGTAACGGCAACTGCAATGGCTCACACAGAGACACGGAGGCACGGAGAAAAGCCTCTTCTCCGTGCCTCCGTGTCTCCCCGTGAGCCCCTGTCTTTACTCGGCCACGATCAGCGCTTCCGGGGCGCGCCGCTCAGCCTCGGGAGCGGCGGGAGCGGGCGCGGCGGCCTCTTCGGCCAGCTTGCCGAACATCCCCGGGAGCTCCACCCCGCCGATGTCGCGGATCACCTGCATCATCGGCGGCAGGGTGCGGGTCATCCCCTGCAGGAAGTTGGGCGCGGCGCCGCCCGTGCCGCCGTCCCACACCACCACCTTGTCGAACTTGATGTTGGAGATGGCCGTCGCCGCCGTGGTGGCCAGCGTGTCCATGTGCTCCAGCATCAGGAGCTGGTAGGCCTGCTGCGGCCCGCCGCACGCGTCCACGATCTGGCGCAGGCCGTCGGCCTTCTTGGCCAGGATCTCGTACTGGCCACGCGCCTCGGCCTCCAGCTTCGCGTAGATCGCCGCGGCCTCGGCCTGGGCGCCCAGCTTGCGCTTCTCCGCCTCGGCCTCCGCCTCCACGATGGTGCGGGCCTTCTCGGCCTTGGCCGGGGCCTCAAGGGTGGCGCGCTGCTCGGCCTCCACCCGCTCCGCGTCGGCGAGCGCGGCCCGGGCCATGGCGCGGTTCTGCGCCTCCATCACGGCGGCCTCCGCCTCGCGCTTGCGCCCCTCCGCCACCTGGTACGCCTCCGCCTCGCGCACCTTGAGCTGCGCCTGCGTGGCCACGATCTGCGCCTGCGACTGCGCCTCGCCCGCGATGGCCAGCGCGTTGGCGTTGGCGATGGCGATGCGCTTCTTCTGCTCCGCCTCCTTGATGGCGGCGTCGCGCTCGAAGGCGGCCGTCTGCTCGCCCACGCTCTGCTCCTTGTCCAGCAGCGCGATGCGCACGGCCTGCTGGCGCTGCGCCTCCTTGATCTGCGCCTCGCGCTCCAGGGCTGCGGTCTCCTCGCCGACCTTCTGCTCCTTGTTCAGCTCGGCCACGCGCACCGCCTGCTCGCGCGCGGCCTCGCGGGTGCCGATCTCGCGCAGCTTGGTGGCGTTGGCCACCTGGATGACCTTTTCGCGCTCGGCCTCGGCCACGCGCACCTCGCCCATCTTCTCCTGGTCGGCCACGTCGCCGCGGGCCTTCTGCACCGCCTCGGCCGCCGCCTTGCGCCCGATCGCCTCGATGTACCCCGACTCGTCGTTGATGTCAGTGATGTTCACGTTCAGCAGCACCAGGCCCACCTTCTTGAGCTCCGGCTCCAGCGAGGTCTGGATGTTGTGCAGGAACGACTCGCGGTCGCGGTTGATCTCCTCGATGCGCATGGAGGCGATCACCTGGCGCAGCTGGCCGAAGATGATGTCCTGCGCCTGCCGCTTCACCTGGTTCTGGTCCAGCTTCAGCAGGCGGATGGCCGCGTTCTGCCGCACGTCTTCCTCGGTGCCCACGGCCACGGTGAAGACGCTCGGGACGCTGACGCGGATGTTCTCGAAGGAGAGCGCGTCCTTGAGCGGGATGTCGATCTGGATCGGCTCCAGCGTCAGGTAGTCGTACTCCTGGATGACGGGCCACACGAAGGCGCCGCCGCCCGAAATGCACTTGGCGGAGTTCCCCCCGCCCACCATTCCGGAGATCACCAGCACCTTGTTGGCCGGGCAGCGCCGGTAGCGGCTGGCGAGGAAGAGGGCGAACCCGAACGCGATCACCACTCCCAGGAGCGCGCCGCTCCCCAGGATGGCGTTGGGGCTCAGCTGCAGCATGGCGATGGAGCTAGCGGGAGACATCGTTGGGACCTCCAAGGAGGGGTGAGGGTGCGACTTCGAGCGTCCCCGGACCGAGGACGTCCACGACGACCACGGGCGTGCCCGTGGGGAGGGGCCGGTCGGACACCGCCTGGCACTCCACGGTGCGGCCGCCCAGCGTGAGGTGAACCTTGCCGGGCGACGTGCCGCCGGGGATCCCCAGGTACACGGTGGCGGGGTTGCCCACGGCTTGCTCCATCCGCACGGTGCCGTCGCGCTCCAGGCGGAGCATCTGGCGCATCGCCCAGGCGACCGCGCACAGCGCCAGTCCGCCCACCAGCGCGGCCACCCCCAGCGCCGGCCACAGCCCGCGCCCGGTGGCCTGCACCCACATCCCGGCAAGCCCGAAGAACGCCAGCCCCGACGCCAGTGCGCGGATGCTGAGGAAATCGTGGTCGGTGTCCGCGTCGATGGTGTCCAGCGCGTGCGTGCCGAGCCCCACCGCGCCCAGCAGAAGCTGAAGCACCAGCACGGCGGCCCCGACGGCGGCACAGATCAGGAATGCGTTTTCCACGTCTCGAATGGCTCGGGAGTGGGGTGCCCCCTCCGGAGTCGAAGGGGGGCATGATGGGGTACGAGGCCCGCGACGGGCGGGTTTCGGAGCAGAACGGCTCAGCCCTGCGCGGGAGCCGGGGTGCCGAATATGGAGGCGGACTGTCCGGCGGGAGCGAGCCAGGTCACCTGACCGCCCAGGCCGTCCACGTGGGTGAAGTTGTCGTCGTGGTCGATTCCGGCGACCTGCGTGTGGGCGGGTGTCTGCTTCATCACCCACCCGCGCTGCGGGATGACGGCGTCCACGTTGTAGGCGCCCCAGTACTGCTTGAACTTGAGGGCCGAGTAGAGCTGGCCGTTGGTGAGCATCGGCTGCCACCCGACGTAGATCCCCGGCGTGTACCCCGCGCCCGCCACGGCGTCGTACCAGTTGTTGCAGTACGCCATCACGTCCGCCGCGGCGGAGGAGGTGGAGACGCTCTCCAGGTCCAGCCAGACGTTCACCCCCGGCGGAAAGCCGATGGCCGAGACGAACTGCGCCGCGTTGGCGCCGTACTCCGCGCCGAGCGAACCGCTGGCCGCCCACTCACCGGCCTCCACGTGCTGCACCGGCATCAGCGCCAGCCCCGCGCCGAGCAGCGTCTGCGCCTCGGCGGCAGTCAGGTCGTGCGAGGCCATCTGCGTGCGCCCTACGTAGCGCACGCAGAAGTTGTAGCCCGCGTCCACGAACTGGCGGGCGACGGAGGCGGAGATTACGGCATTGGCATCGAAGCCCTTGATGCCCGCGGGTGCGTTGAGGACGGTGCCCTGGAGTGCCATGGGGATTCTCTGTGGGGGGAGTACGGCGGGGGACGAACGCATGGAGGATATATGAAGCTCGCCGCGGACTCAATCCCTTCGGCGCCACAATCGCTCGGTCACCCCACAATGCGGCGGGCGGCGGCGAAGACGTCGTCGAGCATGGCCGGGGTGAGGCGCCCGGTGAAGGTGTTCTGCTGGCTGGGATGGTAGGAGCCGATCAGCGTGAGCCCGCCGTCGAGCCGCACCTCGGCCCCGTGGCCGAATTTCGGTTGCGGGGCAGGGAGGGCGTGCCCCAGCTCCCGGAGGGTGCGCAGCGCCGCGTCCCAGCCAAAGCCGCCCAGGCACACGATGGCGCGCAGGTCGGCCAGCGCGCGGATCTCGCGCAGGAGGAAGGGGAGGCAGGCGTCGCGCTCGTCCGGCGCGGGCTTGTTGTCCGGCGGGGCGCACTTCACGGCGGAGCTCACCCATGCGCCGGCCAGGCGCAACCCGTCGCCGCGGTCGAGGGAGGTGGGCTGGTTTGCGAAGCCGGCGCGGTGCATGGCGGCGTACAGGAAGTCGCCGCTGCGGTCGCCGGTGAACATCCGCCCGGTGCGGTTGGCGCCGTGCGCGGCGGGCGCCAGCCCCAGCACCAGGAGCCGCGCCGCCGGGTCGCCGAAGCCGGGTACGGGGCGGGCCCAGTACTCCCACTCGCGAAAGGCGCGGCGCTTCTCCGCCCCCACGCGCTCCCGCCACTCCACCAGCCGCGCGCACCGGCGGCACGCGGTCACCTCGTCCTGAATCACCCGCAGCATCATCAAAGCTTCGTCAACGGCGAAACGGCAATCTCACACAGAGGCGCAGAGGAAAACGGAAAGGGCACAGAAGAAGGACCGATACTCTTTCCCTTCCTCGTGGTTCCCTCTGTGTCTCCGTGTGAAGCGCGGTTGTACGAACGAGCCCCCCGGCGGGTGCCGGGGGGCTCGTCATTTCACGGAATCGGATTGGATGGCGGCTCCGGACTCGGCGCCGGCTGCGGGTCCGGCTTGGGGGCCGGTGACGACGCGCCGCCGGTCGCAGCCTCTCCCGGGGTGTAGCTGTGCGTTCCGCTCGGGGGCGGCGAATCGTGCTGCGCCGTGGCCCGCGACGTGTTCACTGGCGGCCGAATGGTGTAGTCGCCCGGCGACGGCGAGTTCCCCGTGCGCCCGTCGCGCAACCGGGCCGACACGCTTCCGTAGCCACCCGAGCGCATGTTGTCCAGCTCGCGGCGCAGGTCGCTGATTCGGATCGGCCGGGAGCCGTCAGGCCCGGATGCGTTGCGGTAGCTCCGCATCTCGTCGCGCAGCTGGCTGAGGCGCGTGCCCTGGCGCGGCGCCTGGCCGACACCCGTCTCCGGCTCGGGGCGGCGGCCACCCGGCTTGCGCACGCCGGTGGTGTCCGACCGCGGCGGCGCACCCACGCTGTCGCGCGGCTGCGGGAGCACCCGGTCCGGGTTGCGGCACGCGGCCGCGGCCAGCTCCAGCGGCACCCACACCGACCCGCCGCTACGGCAACGGACCCGGTACAGGTCGCCGGAGGGGAGGCGCACGTCGTTCACCCTCGGCCACACCGTGATGACGTCCGCGTCCCAGCTCTCGTCCGGCTGTGGCGGCACCACCACGGCCAGCAGGTCGTCCACCACCCGGCGGCTGTTCGTCGTGGTGTAGCTCGACGTCCCCATCACTCGCCGCAGCATTCCGCCGCGGAAACGCGAGGTCTGCAGCGGGCGCTCGGAGGCGATCACCAGCAGGTGGCGCGGCCCCTGATGGATGCTCGACGCAAAGGAGTACGCGTTGTTGTAAGCGTTGTCGTAGCGCCAGAAGCGATTCGACGCGACGCTCGGCGTCAGGCGGGTCTGCCCGGCGTTGTACATGGCGCGCTGGCCGATGTCCGGGTACACCAGCGCCACCCCCTGGCCGGGGACGATCTGGAAGACGGCCGTGTACGCCGGGCGGTTGAGCTGCAGCACGAGCCCGTCGCCGAAATTCTCGTGCAGGCGCACGCGCATCGGCTCCGAGCTGGACGAGGCGCGGGTGCCGTTGTGGCTGTACGGGCTGGGGGCCGATCCGCCGCCGCTCGCCGTGGCGCATGCGGTGAGCGCTGCGAGCGGCAGGAGCAGGGTCGCGATGCTTCGCCTCATGGGAAATCCTGGGGGGCTGCGATGGAACTCGCACTGCGGGGCCACGACGGTGCACTGCAAACGATACACCGGTCCTGCTAAAAATTCAACCGATTGCGCCGCTTCCATTTGCGGGAACGGTCCCGTGTACGCGGCCGTGGGTGCGTCGCCCGAACTGGACAAGATCGTCACATGCGGTGGACACTGCAACCGGCGGGTCTCACACAGAGACACGGAGCCACAGAGGAAGAACAGCGGAAGGGTTCCTCCGTGGCTTGCGGTTCCCTCTGTGTTCTCCGTGTGAGGCTTTTCAGTCGCCGAGCGCCCTGGACCCGGCCAGCGCCAGCATCACCCAGCCGGCCAGGAAGGCGAGCCCGCCCAGCGGCGTGATGGCGCCCAGCCAGCGGACGCCGGAGAGCGCCAGGACGTAGAGGCTTCCCGAGAACACCACGATGCCGGCGGTGAAGAGCCATCCGGCCGCGTTCCACCCCGCGGCGGGCCAGCGCGACGCGGCCATCGCGACCACGAGGAGGGCGAGGGCGTGGTACATCTGGTAGCGCGCCGCCGTCTCCCACACCGCCAGCAGGTCGGGCGTGAGGCGGGCGCGGAGAGCGTGCGCGCCGAATGCGCCGGCGCCCACCGCCGTCAACGCGAAGAGGGAGCCCAGGATCCAAAAGGTACGCGCCATCATCGGTCAAGGGGCGGCGGGTTGGGGAAGACTCGGGACGGGCGGAAGTTGGGCGGCCCACGGCCTCCGCGCCAGCCCATCCGTAAGTGCGGGTTTGACAAGGCTTAACCGGAACGGGTCTTGCACTCCGGGGCCCCTGAGCACCATCCACCCCAACCCGTTTCCGACGCACGGATGAGCGAACCCACGACGCGCAGGCCCTCGTTCTGGCGTGAGCATCCTCTCTTCCTGTGGGGCTCGCTGGTGGTGGCCGCCCTCTTTCTGGCGGGCGCCGCGGCGGTCGCCATGAGGGTGCCCCGCTACCGGGCCGAGGCGGCGCAGTTCAACGCCCGCATGACGGCGGCGGAGCGCGCCACCCGCGACTCGGTGCTGGCCCACCGCGGCAAGCGCACGCAGCTCGCCATGGCCATCCTGCAGCGCGACATCCGCATTCGCGCGCTGCAGCAGAAGAAGGTGCACCTGGCCGTCGTGATCGCGGACTCGGTGCTGGAGCTGCGCCACGGCCGCGCCACCCTGCGCCGCGCCAAGATGCAGATCGGGCCGGACGCGGAGGTCAAGGCGCCGGACGGCCGCGCATGGCGGCTGGTGCGCCCCGTCGGCGAGCGGCGCGTGGCGGAGCTCCAGCGCTCCCCCGTCTACACGATCCCGGAGTGGGTGTACGTGCGGCAGGGGCAGCCGATCCCGCCGGAGGGCGAGCGCAGGGTGGAGGGCGGACTGGGGTCGTACGTGATCAGGCTGGACGACGGCACCGAGATCCACACCGAGCCGCAGGCGGGGCCGCTGAAGGGCACCGTGAAGCCCGCGTCGTTCCAGGTGCGCGCCCGCGACATGGGCGCCATCTTCGACGCGCTGAAGGAAGAGACGCCGGTCTTCATCTACTAGTGGGTCGTACGCTGGAAACCATGCAAAGGATGAAGCGATGAGCGACTTGAGGGACAGGAAGCCGGAGGACGTGCCGGAGCGGCGCAACTATACGCCGCCGGGGCGCGTGCGGCGGATCGCGCACGACCATCCGTGGAAGGCGGTGATGCTGATCCTGGTGGTGCTGCTCTCCGCGGGGGCGTTCGCGGCGGCATCGGCGTGGGCGGTCAACGAGCGCTTCACCCGCCGCGTCACCGAGATGGCGTACCTCAACGACACCCGCGCGCTGGAGTTCGTGCGCCGCCGCGAGGCCGAGCTGGTGAAGACGCAGGAGCAGCGCGAGCGCGAGCTGGCTGCGATGGAGGAGGAGCTGGCGCCGCGCAACCGGCCGTACATCGTCGTATCGCTGGCCGAGCGCCGCATGCTCTACCTGCAGGGCGACGACACGCTCTACAAGGCGCCGGTCGCGGTGGGTTCCGGCAAGACGGTGGTGATCGAGGGGCGCACCAAGCGCTTCATCACGCCGCGCGGGCGGATGTCCATCACCCACAAGGAGCTGGACCCGGTCTGGGTTCCGCCCAACTGGCACTACGTGGAGATCGCGCGCAACAACGGGCTGGGGATCGTGGACATGAGCAACGCGTCCCCCAACGCGCTGAGCGGCTTCGCGCCGGGGCAGACGCCCATCCGCGGCGGCAAGGTCATCATCCCGCCCTGGGGGAGCCCGCAGCGCGCCATCAAGGGCGTGCTGGGAGCCGCCAAGCTGGAGATGTACGACGGCTACTATTTCCACGGCACGGACAACCCCGCGTCCATCGGCACCGCCGCCAGCCACGGCTGCATCCGCATGTACGAGCAGGACATCATGTGGATGTACCGGAACGTGGCGGTGGGGACCCCGGTGTACATCTACTGAGGGGAATGGGTGTTGGGGAATGGGGAATGGTAAAAGACGACAGCCACCCGGTACGCTCGCGCCGGGTGGCTGTTTTCATTCCCCATTCCCCATTCCCCATTCCCTCATCCCGGCAGTTCGATCTCCGGCTTTTCCGGGTCCGGCCGGTACAGGATGGCGGTGCGGCCGATGGCGGCCACCAGCGTCGCCTGCTCCACGCGGGAGGCGAGCTCCTGGGCGGCCTCGCGGGCGGGGATGGGGGCGGCTTCCTGAACCTTGACCTTGACCAGCTCGCGCGTGTTGAACGCTTCCTGCGCCGAGCGCACGGCCGCGTCGGTGACGCCTTCCTTCCCTATCTGCACCACCGGCTTCAGGTGGTGGGCCAGCGCCCGCAGGTGGGCGCGCTGCTTGGAGGTGAGCTCCAACGTTCCTTTCCGTCTCGCGTTGCGAATGTTCGCCGGACGCACCCGCCCCCGGCCGTACCCATCGTAGGGGCGCGATTCATCGCGCCCGTGCCCGCCCCCGCTCCGTCGCCCGTGGCCGGGGTGAGGGCCCCGTAGTTGCACCCGCTGCCCCGAACCAGACCCCACCAGGAGCCGCACGTGAACGACGAGACCACGCCCGCCGAGATCGGGCCGACGGAAGACGGGAGCGAGCTGCGCATCCGCTGGCGCGACGGCGTGGTGAGCGACTACCCGCCGCGCTACCTGCGGCTCTGCTGCCCCTGCGCCGGCTGCGTGGAGGAGATGTCGGGCCGCCCCATCCTCGATCCCGCCTCGGTGCCGCTGGAAGTGTACCCGCGGTCCGTGGAGTACGTAGGCGACTACGCGCTGCGCTTCGACTGGAGCGACGGGCACCGCACCGGCATCTACCCCTTCACCTACCTGCGCGAGCTCTCGCCCAGCAGCTAGGGAGCCCCCGCCAGATCCTCCGCCTCCGGAGGGCCGATCCTCCGCCGCACCTCGGCGATGAGGTGCGGCGGCATGCACGGCTTGGTCAGCAGCGCCGCGAACCCCTCCGCCTCCAGCTCCTCGCTGCTCACCGTGAGGCTCATTGCCGTGAGCGCCACCACCGGAATGTGGCGCGTGCGCGGGTCATCCTTGAGCGCGCGCAGCGCCTCCCGCCCGTCCATCACCGGCATCGCCAGGTCCATCACGATCAGGTCCGGCGAGTGCTCGAACGCCAGCTCCACCGCCTCGCGGCCGTTGCGCGCGCCGAGCGCGGCGTACCCCTCCCGCTGCAGCACCGTGAGCAGCGCGAACCGGTTGTCTTCGTGGTCTTCGGCTAGGAGGATGGTTCGCGGCATACGGGTGCGTGTGCGTGGCTGAATGACGGGCCGGAATACGCAAGAACAAAGCCCGCCACGCCGCGCGAAAAGACCGCGCGTGCTCACCCCGAGCACGCGCGGTCTCTCACACCCTCACCTAGGGGGCCTCAGGAGGAGGCGGCCTGCTCCACGGCTTCCACCGTGATGGTGATCTCCACCTCGTCGCCCAGCACCACGCCGCCACCCTCGGCCGCGCGGTTCCAGGCGACCTGGAAGTCCTGCCGGTTGATGGTGGCCGACGCCTCGAAGCCGATGCGGCGCTTGCCGGCCGCGCCCGCGGGCGGCGTCACCTCGCCCCTGAGCACCACCGGGCGCGTGATGCCGTGCATCGTCAGGTTGCCCGTCACCGTGAGCTGGCGGCCGCGCGTCTGCACGCGGGTGCTGCGGAAGGTGATGGCGGGGTGCTTCTCCGCGTCGAAGAAGTCCGCCGAGCGCAGGTGCGTGTCGCGCCGCTCGCTGTTGGTGTCGATGCTCGCCGTCTTGATCTCCACCTGCACCGAGCCGCCCGCCAGGTTCTGCGGATCGGCCACGATGGTCCCCGACCACTCGTTGAAGGTGCCCCGCACGCGGCTCACCAGGTGGCGGATGCGGAAGCTGATGTCGGAGTGCGACTGGTCGATCCGCCACGTGACCGGCGGCGCCTCGGCGGGCGCGGGTGCGGCGGGGACGGCCGGCGCGGGGGAGAACGCGACGACGAGCGGGAACACGAGAGCGGCGAAGCCTGACAACATCGGTGTGCCTCCAGCGGAGTTACGGTTGGCTGCTGCGGTGGGATGCTTCAGCGCTTAAGAACCCCGCGGGCGTCCGGGGGTTCCACCCTCAGCGCCTGCCGCTGCGCTCCAGCCGGTGCAGGTCCGCCTCTGCGGCGATGTAGCCGAAGGGGGCCCAGTTCTCCGCCTGCACCACGCGCCACAGGATGGCCTCCGCCTCGCGCCGGCGCCCGTTGTACAGGTGCCAGTTCCCCACGCCGTAGCCCAGGTTGGCCAGGTGGGTGCCGTCGCCGTCGCCGGGGAGGATGGAGTCGGCGGAGAGCTCGCCGCGGTACATGAGGAGGCGGCGGTGGTACCCCGTGTTCTCTATGATGCGCATGTCGCGGCGGATGGGCTCCAGCACGCGGGCGGCCTCGGCGGCGCGCCCTCCGCGGCGCAGCGACATGTAGAGCCAGTCGCTGGTGGCGACGATCATGTCGTCGTTGCGCGCGCGGGCCAGCGCCTGGCGGAACGCCTCGGACGCGCGCCCCCACTCGCCGCGCATGTAGTGCGCGAGGCCCAGGTGGTGCCAGATGTTGCCCTGCAGCGTGGAGAGGGGGATGCTCTGCGCGTTCGGCAACCCGTCCGGCTCCACCTGGTCCGGCTGCCCCGCGGTCAGGTACGCGGCGCGCCGCAGATCGCCGATGGCCCGCTCGAAGCGGCGCAGCGTGATGAAGCGGTGCCCGCGGTGGCGGTACATCCGCGCGTCGCGGGGGTGCCGCTTGATCCCCTCGCTGAAGATGGCGACGGCGTCGCGGTAGCGCCCCAGGTACCCCAGGCGGCGGCCGTACCAGATCAGCGCGTCGGCGTCCGCGGGGCGCGCCTCGTACGCCTGCCGCGCCTGCGCGAGGTCCGCCTCCAGGCGCGTACGGCGCTCCAGCGGCAGCTCGGGGGGGTACAGCCGGTTGCCGAACAGCGAAACCGCCTCCGGCCGCCCCATCTCGGGAGACGGGTCGCGCCGGACGGAAGGGACGCAGGCCGCGAGCAGGAGCGCGGCGATGGGGGCGAGTGCGGCTGGCTTCATGGCGGGCTCTCCTGGTGCGCGCCGGCGACGCGACGTGGGCCGGCGGGGGGCCTCGGATTGCCACGATAGGCAACGGCGGACAAAAAAGAAAGGGTGCCCCGCCCGCCGCGGTGCGCGCTGTGCGTGTCCGCACCCGGTCCCGGGAACGCCCTCGAGCCTTCCCCGCCACCCGTAGCGCAACCCACGCCCCCACGTGAGCGCCGATCCCGCGCCGTCCGCAAGGGCGCCGCTGCTGCGCGGAAACGTCCTCTGGCTGAGCGTCGTCAGCTTCCTGAACGACGTCGCCAGCGAGATGATCTACCCGCTCCTCCCCCTGTTCCTCACCGGGTCGATGGGTGTGGGGGCGGCGTTCGTGGGGGCGGTGGAGGGAGCGGCGGAGAGCCTCTCCAGCCTGCTGAAGCTCGCCAGCGGCTGGGCGGCGGACCGATTCGGGAGGCGCCACGCGCTGGTGGTGTGGGGATATGGGATCGCTGCACTGGGGCGTCCGCTGATCGCCGTGGCGTCGGTTGCCTGGCAGGTGCTCGCGGTGCGGCTGACGGACCGGGTGGGGAAGGGGCTCCGCTCCGCCCCCCGCGACGCCATCCTGGCCGAATCCGTGTCCGACGCGCGGCGAGGGGAGGCGTTCGGCATCCACCGCGCGGCGGACCACGCGGGCGCCGTCGCGGGGCCGCTCCTCGCCACCGGCATCCTCCTCCTCTTCCCGGGCGACCTGCGGCTGGTCTTCGCGCTGGCGCTGGTGCCGGGGGTGCTGGCGGTGGCGGTCGCCGCGTGGAAGGTGCGCGATCCGCGGTCCGTCGCTCCGCCGAAGCCGGCGCAGCCCGCGCCCGAGGTGCGCTTTTCGGGGCTGGGACCGCGCTTTCCGCGCCTCCTGGCGGTGCTGGCGCTCTTTGCGCTCGGCAACGCGTCGGATGCCTTCCTCCTGCTGCGCGCGCAGCAGCTGGGCGTGGCCACGGCGCTGATCCCTCTCCTCTGGGGCGTCCTCCACGTGAGCAAGTCGTTCTGGAGCGTCGTGGGCGGGCGGCTGAGCGACCGCGCTGGCGCGCGCGGGGCGATCACCGCGGGATGGGCCGTGTACGCGCTGGTGTACGCGGGCTTCGCCGTGGCCGGTGCGCCGTGGCAGGCGTGGGCCCTCTTCCTCGTCTACGGCCTCTTCTACGGCCTGACCGAGGCCCCCGAGAAGGCGCTCGTTGCCGCGCTGGCGCCGGAAGGGGTGCGGGGCCGCGCGTTCGGCGCGTACCACTTCACCGTCGGCATCGTCGCGCTCCCGGCGAGCCTCCTCTTCGGGATGCTGTGGGACGTGTTCGGCGCCGCGACGGCTTTCTACGTGGGCGCGGGGCTCGCCGCGGCGGCGGCGCTGCTCCTTCCGCTGGCGCTGGCGGGCGGCCCCGCATCAGATCCGACTACCTGACACGATGTGCTCCCAGGTTCACGGAACGGCTTTTGCCCCAACGTGTTCCGAGCGGCGGAAGGCACGCCGAATGTAGGAATCTCAGCCCAGGAGCGTCACCATGGACGAACGGAACCTGACCGAGCGCGGCCTCGACAACTCGCTCGAGGGGAAGACCACCGACGTGAAAGGCAAGGTCAAGGACGCGCTGGGCGGCCTCACCGGCGACACCAGCCTGCAGGGCGAAGGGAAGCTGGACCAGCTCAAGGGCAAGGTGCAGGACACCTTTGGCAAGGCCCAGCGCGACCTTGATCGCCCGTAGTTTTAGACGGTAGGGAAAAGCACCTCACACAGAGACACAGAGGGAACTGCAAGACCTGACAGAAAGTTGTTCTCTGTTGGCTTGCGGTTCCCTCCGTGTTCTCTGTGTGATGCTTTTTTGGACTTGCGGCACCGGCAGGACGTAGGCACCTTTGGGCGGGCCCTCACCCCGCAAGGAAGTTCCCGCCATGGCATCACCCCCGCACCTCCGCAACCTGCGCCGCGCCAGCACCGTTCGCCGTCCCGTGGAGCAGGTGGCGATCGGCGCGGATGGCGTCGTGCGGCGCACGCGTGCGGATGCGCTCGCCACCGAGGAGCCGCTGGAGATTCGCATCGTCCGCGGCGGGCGTGCGACGCGCGTCGCGGTCACCATGCGGACGCCGGGCGCGGATTTCGAGCTCGCCGCCGGCTTCCTCTTCGCGGAAGGAATCGTTCGCGCTCATGAAGACGTGGCCGCGATCCGCTACTGCACGGAGGGCGAGCAGCTCTACAACGTAGTAAACCTGGTGCTCTCGCCGTCCGCGGAGTGGGAGCCGTCGTCTCTTGCGGAGCGCGCCTTCCCGGTCACCTCGGCTTGCGGCGTGTGCGGCAAGGCGAGCATCGAGGATGCGCTCGGGCCGGCGTGCCCGCGCATCGAGAGCGATCTCGTCGTCACTCCCGAGATCCTGCTGGGGCTGCCGGACGTGCTCCGCTCCGCGCAGGCGGTGTTCGAGCGCACCGGCGGGCTCCACGCGGCGGCGCTCTTCACGGCGGAGGGCGCGCTGGTGAGGCTGCGCGAGGACGTGGGGCGGCACAACGCGCTGGACAAGCTGGTCGGCGCGGCGCTCCTCGCCGGCGAGCTGCCGCTGTCGGACGGTGCGGTGCTGGTGAGCGGCCGGCTTTCGTTCGAGCTGGCGCAGAAGGCCGCGCGCGCGGGCGTGCCGGTGCTGGCCGGCGTATCGGCGCCCAGCAGCCTGGCGGTGGAGCTGGCGGAATCGGTGGGGATGACGCTGGCCGGCTTCGTCCGCGGCTCGCGGTTCAACGTGTACTCCGGCGGCGAACGCATCGCCGCATCTCTCCACGCCTCCACGGGGCAGGGCGGATGACCATCGGCCGACTCGGAACGACCGCGCGGGGCTTCAGCGGATTCGCGTTTCTGTTGCTCGCCGCCTGCACCAGCGGCGGCGGCGAGCTGAAGGATGCCACGGAGCGGCGCCGCGCGGAGAACGCCGGCAACGACACCGCCGCCGGCCCGGCCGCCCAGGACACCGGCGAGTACCGCCTTCCCGTCTTCGTGGACACCACCGGCGCCACCCCCGCGCGCGCGGCCGACACCGTCCCGGCCGCGGGCGCGAATCCGTCGGGGCAGGCGGATTGGACCACAGGGAAGCGCGAGGCGGGGAAGGCGGGCGCCAGCGCCTCCATCCTGCGCGGGATGCGGGTGGGGCGGAACGCCGGCTTCGACCGGCTGGTGCTCGATTTCGGAACCAGCCCCGTGCCCCCGTACCAGGTGGAGTACGTGGACTCGCCGGTACACGCGTGCGGTTCGGGCGAGGCGGTGCCGGTCGCGGGGCAGGGGTGGCTCAAGGTGCGGCTACGCGCCACGCAGGCGCACGACGACGCGGGGAACGCGACCGTTCGCGACCGCCAGATCGTCGCCACCACGCCGGTGCTGCGCGAGGTGGAGATCATCTGCGACTTCGAGGGCGAGGTGGAGGTGGTGGTGGGTGTGCAATCTCCCAACCCCTACCGCGTTCTCGTGGTGCCGGCTCCGAACCGGCTGATCGTAGACGTGCGGCAGTAATCCTCTCTCCCCCTCCGATGAAACTCCTCCTCACCTTCGCCGCGCTGCTCTCGCTGGCGCTCCCCGCCTCCGCCCAGCGGCGCGAGCCCGCCGCCTTCCAAGACAGCACCACGCGTACGCGGCCGTCGCCCCTGGCCCGGATCGCAAGCCGCGGTGGCAGCGCGTTTCTGGGGATGGGGTTGCTGACCGTCGCGGGGGGCTACACCGGATACCAGCTTACCTACCGCACCGCCGGCGGCGAGGACCCGGGGCTGGATGGGATGCTCGTCGGGGCGGTGATGGGCGGGTCGCTCGGCGCCGCGCTGGGTGCCGCGCTCCCGGAGCACGGCGGGCGCTGCGATCGGCGCGAGCGGTTCCTGCGCGGGCTTCTCGGCACGGCGGCGACCTCCGCCGCTTTCCTGGCGGTGCAGCAGGGTGGCGCCGCCGAGGTCCTGGTCGCGTTTCCCATCGCCACTCCGCTCGTCGCCGCCATCGCCGCCGACTGCTGAGCGCCCCCGCGTCACGGCCCGGTGAAACCACCGGGTACTCTCCTCCGTACACACCCCGTCCGCTACTCCACCCGCAAGCAGGAATTTCGACCATGCAGCCTCGCAAGCACGTCGGTCCACTCGTTCTCATTCGGGACCTGATCCTCTTCCACATCAAGCTGTTGCTGGATGGGATCAAGGGCTTCTGCATGTTCTGGTTTTCGATCGGCGCCGTGCTCGCGGACCTCTTCTTCCTCGACCGGAGCGAGCGCGGCCGCTACTTCTACGCGGTGCTGCGCATGGGCGAGCGGTTCGACCTGTGGCTCAACCTGTACTCGCCCACCCGCCACGCCGAGGACAACACCGACGGGCTCTTTGGCGAGAGCCGCGCCGGCGAGCATACGTTCGTGGGCCGCATGGAAGAGCTGGTGCGCCGCGGCCCCGAGCCCATGGCCCCCAAGGGCGTGCGGTAGGCGAGCACGACGGCGATGCAAAGAGGCCCTGGACCGATGCTGGTCCGGGGCTTCTTTTGTGGGCCAGGGGCGAGCGCTGGGCAGGGCACCGGCGCGGGCACCGGGGGCTGAAGCCCCCGGCTGGAACCACGGGAAGACCGCTGAAGCGGTTTCGTGGCTGCGGACGATTTCGTTGACGGTCGAGAGGGAGAGGCGTAGTGTGGGCTCCGCGGTGCGCTCTCCTTCCGACCAAAACGCCCCCCATGTCTTCTCTGCTGCGAGCGATTCGCTCTCACATCGGCGTCACGATCCCGCTGTTCGTCCTCTACGCGGGCGCCGTGCTGTGGGCATCGGGAGGGACGGTCGATTGGCAGATCGGTGGTGTGCTCGCCCTCGTGCTCCTGTTGACGCTGCTCACACCGGTAGCTCTCGGCGCGGCCAACCGTCAGCTTCTGCGTGGCAACTGGCAGATCGCGATGGAGACGGGGGAGCGCATCCTTCACGATGGCCCGGCGGACCGGTATGAGCTCGGATACCGCGGCTGGCTGTTCCTCACCGACTGCAGGCTGGTGATGTGCCGGCTGGGCGGCGGCGACGAGCTTTCGATTCCGCTCCGCCAGCTCAGCGACGTTCGCACGGGGCGGTACGCGGGGGTGTTCGCGACCGACCTCCTCCTTCAGCTCGATGACGGCAGCGCCGAGCGGCTCAAGGTGGAGGGCAGCGGCGAGTGGGTGCGCCGGATCAGGGAAGCAGCCCCGAGCCTCCCGGCCTAGGCACTTTCAGCGCGCGGCGGCGATGGGGAAGGCGCGGGCGTGCCAGGCATCGCGCAGGCGCGTCTCCCAGCGGCCGGCGCGCACGTCGCCGGCGGTGGTGACGGTGTTGTCGAAGACGACGGTGTCCTCGGCCACCTCGCCCGCGGCGGCCATGCGCCGGAACTCGGGGCGGGGAACGGAGCGCACCTCGCCCGCGGCGTCGCGAAAGAAGACGAGGGCCGAGTCGCGCAGCGTGACGCCGGTCGCGGCCTCGGCGGTGGCGAGGGCGTGAAAGAGCGAATCGATGGAGCACCCGGAGACGCCCGTCGCCCGCTCGTCCGCGCCGACCAGGAGGAAGCGGTCGTGGCGCCAGTCGCGCGCGCCCCGCACCGCCGCACCGTGCGCCGCCCACCCCTCGATGAAGCCGTCCACCCCGCGCAGCAGCGCCGCGCTCTCCGCCTCCGCCAGTGGGCGCGAGGCCCCGAACACCCACACCCGCGCGTCATCTGGCAGCTGATCAAACGATACGGCGCTCATCCGTGCCTCTCCTGTAGGACATGTATCACCCACACCTCTGGGGCGAGTAAACTCGCGGCAACAACCGCACGAAGTCCGCCTTCGCGGACTCGGGGTCCAATGCCGCGCTGCACGAGCCGGCTTCAGCCGCCTTCCCGTCGTTCCAGCCGGGGGGATTCATTTCATCCCCCGGTTCCCGCGCCGACCGACCGCACGAACTGCAGCTCGTACAGGCGCGCGTACAGGCCTCCGCGCTGGAGGAGCTCGGCGTGGGTGCCGCGCTCGCGCAGCTCGCCGTGGTGCAGCACCAGGATCTGGTCCGCGTCCTGAATCGTCGAAAGGCGGTGGGCGATCACCAGCGAGGTGCGCCCCTGCATCAGCGTGGCGAGCGCGGTGTCGATCTGCGCCTCCAGCTCCGAATCGACCGACGAGGTGGCCTCGTCCAGCACCAGCACGAGCGGGTCGAACGCCAGCGCGCGGGCGAAGCTCACCAGCTGCCGCTCGCCCACCGATAGCGAGGTGCCGCGCTCGCCCAGCGGCTGCGCGTAGCCGGCGGGGAGGCGCGCCACGAAGCGGTCGGCACCCACGCGGGCGGCGGCGCGGCGCACGGCGTCGTCCGGGATGTCGTCGCGGCCCAGGCGGATGTTGCGCTGCACGTCTTCGCTGAAGAGGAAGACGTCCTGCAGCACCAGCGAGATGTGGTCGCGCAGCTCCTTCACCGGCACGCGCGACACCGGCACCCCGTCGAACAGGATCTCCCCCCGTTGCGGCTCGTAGAACCTCATCAGCAGGTTGATGATGGTGCTCTTTCCCGCGCCCGCCGCGCCCACGATCGCCACGCGCTCGCCGGGCGCCGCGCGGAACGAGACGCCGCGCAGCACCCACTGCGGGTCCTCTCCCTCGTCCCCCTCCCCGAGACCGTAGCGGAACCAGACGTCGCGGAACTCGATCTCGCCGCGCCCGGGGACCGGCAGGTGCACGGGGTCCGCGGGGTCGGTGATCTCGGGCTCCGTGTCCAGCAGCTCGAAGATGCGCTCGGAGGAGGCCATGGCGGCCTGCAGGATGTTGTACTTCTCCGACAGCTCCTGCAGCGGGCGGAAGAAGCGGCGCGTGTACTGGAGGAACGCCGCTACAGTCCCTACCGTCATCGTGCCCTGGATCGTCTCGCCGCCGCCGTACCAGAGGATCATCGCGAGGGCGGCGGCCGTCAGCACCTCGATGACGGGAAAGAAGAGCGCGTAGTAGGTGATGGAGCGGAGGTTGACGTCCAGGTGGTCGCGGTTGGTGGCGCCGAAACGCTCCATCGCCTGCCGCTCGCGCCCGAAGAGCTGCAGCACGCGCATCCCGGTGACGCTCTCCTGCATGTTCGCGTTGATGCGCGCCAGCTTCACCCGGATGTCGCGGTACGCCGAGCGGATCAGCGCCCGGAAGACGAACGTCGCCACCGCCACCAGCGGGAGCACGGTGAAGGTGACGAGCGCCAGCCGCCAGTCCAGCCGCAGCATGGCGGCCAGGATGAAGACGAGGGTGAAGATGTCGCCGAACACCGTCACGATCCCCGACGAGAACGCCTCGTTGAGCTGCTCCACGTCGTTGGTCACCCGCGTCATCAGCCGCCCCACCGGGTTGCGGTCGAAGTAGCGGAGGGAGAGGCGCTGCAGGTGCCCAAAGATCTCGGTGCGCAGGTCGAACATCACCCGCTGCCCCAGCCAGGTGGTGAGCAGCGTCTGTCCGTACTCGCACACGAACCCCACCAGCAGCGAAAGTGCGTACGCCGCCGTCAGCAGGAGGAGGAAGCCGACGTCGCGGGCGGGGATTGCCTCGTCCAGCGCGATCTTGGTGAGCCAGGGCCCCGCGAGCTGCGTGGTGGACTCGATCACCAGCAGCACCAGCGCCGCCGCAACCCGGCCGCGGTACGGACTGAGGTAGCGGAGGAGGCGGCGCAGCAGGTGAGGGTCGTACGCCCGGCTGTCCGCCTCTTCCTCGGCGTGGGCGGTGGCTGCGGAGTCGCTCATGGCGCGTCGAGCGCGGTCTTTTCGCGGGTGCTAAGACAAAGCATGACGGGAACGTAGCCCACGTATCCGGCCCCTGCAACGACGGTTGACAAATCCACGGCGGGGGCCGTACAGTTGTTCTTCCTCCCCCGGAAGCTCCGCAACCCGTTTGCGTGCCACACTCCCGGCCCAAAGCCGATGCTCCGCCGCGCCCCCGCGGGCCGCGTGCGTCGTTTGACACTCGTTCATCGTCCCGGATACAATGCGGAACACCCGCCCCGCTCACCCCTGCTCGCTCCCGCGTCCATGACCGCGCCCTTTTCGACGTCGTCGTCCGGTGCCGCCCTGGCCACCGAGCCCGACGCGCCCCCCGCCGCGCCGCCGCGCTTCGGCCCCCTTCCGGGCGGGCCTGAGAGGCGTCCCGCGCAGGCTCCGCGCGGCCGCAAGGAGCTCTTCCGCACCATCCAGGAGCAGCTCTGGGCGTTCGGCATCAGCCTCTGCCTGCTGATTCTGGGCGGCGCCGCGCTCAGCTGGTTCACGGTGGACCGCATCGTCCGCAATGCCGAGGGGCAGCTCGGGTCGCTTCAGCAGAGCTCCGAGATCGGCACCTCGCTGGAAGCGCTGATCCTGGCGCAGATGAACACGGGCGAGCGTTACCTGCTGACCCCCTCGCCCGCCGCCGAGCAGGCTTTCGCGGAGCAGGGGCGGCAGGCGCACCAGCAGCGGCGCCGCTACCGCGACCTCAAGGACCTGAGCGTCTCCGAGCAGCAGGAGGTAGCCGCCATCGACGCGCTTCACTCCCAGATCGAAGTGGAGTACGCGCTGGCGCACGCCCAGGCCGACATCGGCGACCGCGAGGGGGCGCTGCGCCGCATCGGCGCCGTGCGCCCGCGCACCGAGCAGCTGCAGGCCGCCATCCGCCGCGTAAGCGAGCGCCAGGCGCAGAAGGTGAACGCCACCTCGCAGCGCCTGCGCGAGGACGCAAGCCGGCGCAAGGTCCTTCTTCTGCTCCTCTCGCTGGGCGCGGGGCTGCTGGCGCTCGGCGCGGTCTACACGGCCGTGCGCAGCATCACGCTCCCCATGGCGCACCTCATGGGCTCCGCCGAGCAGCTCGGGGCGGGCGACCTGCGCGTCCAGGGCACGGAGCGGGTGGCGATGAAGCGCGAGTTCGCCGCGCTCTCCGCCGCGTTCGACGGGATGGCCGGCAAGCTCCGCCACATCGTGGGGCAGACGGTGACGACGGCGGAGCGGATCTCCTCCTTTGCGTCCGACCTTTCCAGCATCAGCGAAGAGGTGGCGGCCTCCAGCGGCGAGGTGGCCACCGCCATGGTGGGGATCGCCAGCGGCGCGGAGAGCCAGTCGCACGGCCTGCAGGCGGCGCAGGAGGCGCTGGGCGAGATGAAGCGCGGCGCCGGCGAGATCTCCAACGCCTCCGTGATGGTGAGCTCGCTCAGCGAGCAGATCTACCACGTGGCGGCGGGGAGCCGGCAGGAAGTCTCCACCGCGCTCCAGCGCCTTTTGGAGATCCGCGAGGTGGTGCAGACCTCGGCCAACCAGGTGACGGAGCTGGAGCAGACCTCGGCGCAGATCGACCGCTTCGTGGAGACGATCACCGGCATCGCGCGGCAGACCAACCTGCTGGCGCTGAACGCCGCCATCGAGGCCGCGCGCGCGGGCGAGCACGGCCGCGGCTTCGCGGTGGTCGCCGAGGAGGTCCGCAAGCTGGCCGAGGGCTCGGCGCGCGCCGCGCAGGAGGTGGCCCAGAACGTCACCGCCATCCGCTCGCGCATCACCGGCGTCGTCGGCACCATGGCGCAGGGGCAGACCAAGGTGGCCGACGTGGAGCACGTCTCCAAGGGCGCCGACAGCGCGCTGGAGCAGATCCTTGCCGCGGTGGACGGGGTGCGCCTGGCCGCCGGGCAGGTGCAGGAGGCGGTGGAGCGCAACCGCTCCGCGATGGACGGGGTGGAGGCCGCCGTGGCCGAGGTGGCATCGACCTCCGAGTCGCACGCCGCCAGCGCCGAGGAGGTCTCCGCCGCCGCCGAGGAGCAGTCCGCCGCCACGCAGGAGATGTCCGCCTCCAGCGCCGAGCTCCTCCACGCCGCCCAGCAGATGCGCGACCTGGTGAGCGAGTTCAGGACGTAGAGGGGGCCCTCCCCCCGGCCCCCTCCCCCGCCTGCGGGGGGGCAGGGCGGGCGAGGGGGAGAAATCCGCCCGCGTCGCACAGCCCCGGTAGGGGCGTGATTCATCGCGCCCTCCCTCGCCCCTCCTCGACCTTCTGCCGTTCACACCCGATGCCGTAGGGGCAGACCTGCGTATCTGCCCTCCCTCGCCCCCGCCTCGACGCCCACTCTCCGCACCCGAATCTTTGTAGGGGCAGCCCCACGTGGCTGCCCGTGCTGTCGGCCGCGCCGCCCCGCGCACGTCGCGCAGATCCCTGCCATCGCCCCCCTCCCGCAACGATGCGTGTGAAACCGAAGCGCCCCCGGAACCATCCTCCGGAGGCGCTTCGTTTTTTTTCCGCTGCCGTGGTCCTACCGGACCGCGGCGGTGTCGGGGGTGAGGCGGTGCTCGCGGATCATGACGTTGCGGCGCGCCAGCGAATCGATGTACACGGCGGCGGGCATGCACTCGTCCGGAGTCCAGACGCCGGGCTCGATGTCGCCGGCGGCCTGCAGGGCGCCAGTGATGGCGAGCGAGAAGCCGGTGGTGCGCATCATCGCCGTGATCCCCGTCGCGGGGTCGAAGCGGTCGAGGAGGTCCCAGCGCAGGAGCGTTTCCTCGCCATCCTTGTCACCCTCCGCTTCCACCCGCAGCGCCACCAGGTCCGGGCTCTCGCGGTAGTCCTTGCGCAGCTTGGGGCCGACCACGGAGATGAACAGGTCGCGCGGCGTCACCTTCTGCCCCTTCACGTCCACCGGCTCCAGCCCCAGCAGGCCGAGCTCGCGGATCGTCTCCATGGCGCGGGCGTGGCCGGGGTAGCGGAGCGTCTTGTACTCCATCGAGGGAATCTGCCCCTCGTAGCGCTGCGCCATCGTCGAAAGGCCGCCCGCCGTGTGGAAGGCCTCCAGCGTGCCGGCGCCGTCGAACGGCAGCTCCTCCACCTCGCTCAGGGCCGCCACCTGCAGCGGGCGCCCGTCGCGCAGCACCCACGAGAGCGTCGTGTAGTAGTCCAGCACCCCTTCCAGCGAGTACACGATCTGGTAGTTGAGCGGGGGCTGCGGGTTCTGCGGAAGGCCGCCCACGAAGATGCGCACCGCGCGGGTGGTGTCGAGCTGGCGAATGCCGTGCTCGGCCAGGACGTTGACCATCCCCGGCGCCAGTCCGCAGTCGGGGATCACGGAGAGCCCCTTCTCGCGGGCGCGCTCATGCAGCCCCTTCTGCTGGAGGACGATTTCGGTGTTGCCGCCCAGGTCGGCGAAGTGCGCGCCGGAGTCCACCGCCGCCACTGCCATCCCCAGGTTGAAGTAGTACGGGAAGGCGCTCATCACCGCGGAAGCGCCTTCCATGGCGTCGCGGATCCCCGTGCGGTCGTTGGCGTCCACCTGCTGCGCCGTCAGCCGGCCGCCGAGGTACGGCTGGAGGAAGGCGGGAAGCGCGTCGACCTTGAGGTCGGCGATGACCACCTCGTGGTCCGTGTTGGCCAGCAGGTCGTAGGCACACGCAGAACCCTGCAGGCCCGCGCCGAGCACGAGCATCCGCATACGGTCGACTCCTGTCGCAAAGGCGGTCTTGGATCGATGGCGAGGCGCACGCGTGCCGGTTTTCCGGGCGCGCGGCGCGGCAAGATAGCGGGGAGTGGCGGAGAGGGAAAGGCGGGGGAACTGCGGGGAATGGGGAATAGGGAATGGGAAAACGGCAGGGGAGAGGGACACCCAACCGCCGGACGGCGCGTTGCTGGGCGGTGAGGCTGCGCACGGTAGGCCGCGATCTCCCTCCTCTCCCAGCAGTTCGGGAGAGGGGGGCCGGGGGGGTGAGGGCCTACCCCACCAGCCCCAGCACCTCGTCCTGCCGCTGCAGCAGAAAATCCGCCCCCGCCTCCTCCAGCGTTCTCCGCGGAAACGGGCCCCAGAGGACGCCGGCGGTGCGGGTGCCGGCGGCGCGGCCGGCGGCGACGTCGTGCGGCGAGTCGCCCACGAAGAGCGCCTCCGCGGCGGGGACGCCCAGCCGCTCCAGCGCCAGGAGGACCGGTTCCGGATCGGGCTTGGCGTTGCGCACGTCCTCGGGGGTGATGATGACCTCGAAGTGGCGCGACAGGCCGCAGATGTCCAGCCCGCGCAGCGTTGCGTGCCGCAGGCGGCTGGTTACGATCGCCAGCGGGACGCCACGGCGCTGCAGCTCGGACAGCACCTCCTCCGCGCCCGGGTAGGGGCGGAGCGCCGTCTGCAGGAGCGAGTCCTGGTGGTCGCGGTAGGTGTCGAGCATCGCCCCCGTTTCGTCCGGCGTGCGGGCGAAGCGGGCGATCTGGTCCGCCAGCGGGGTGCCGAAGCCGCTCAGCCACTCCTCGTCCGGCGGGCACTCGCCCAGGTGCGTGGTCATCGTGTGGCGGTAGCACTGCATGATCAGCTCAGTGCTGTCCGCCAGGGTGCCGTCGAAATCGTACAGGACCGCGCGTATCGGTGTCACGTCGTCGCTTCGGGTTGCGTGGGGATGTCGAGGAGGCCCAGGATCGCGGGCGCCACGTCGGCGATGGTGCGGATGCGGCGGGCCAGCACCTCGCGCCCCGGGCCGATCGCCAGCACCGGAACGCGGTTCAGGGTGTGTCCCTCGCGCACGTCTTCCACGTTGCCGTGGTCGCTGGAGATCACCAGCAGCGTTTCGGGGCCGAGCGCGCCGGTCAGCCCGCCCAGGAAGGCGTCCACCCGCTCCAGCGCGGCCACGGAGCCCTCCATCCCGCCGCGGTGCCCCTCGTGGTCCGTGTCGTAGTGCGCGTACAGCGTCACCTCCGCCCCGGCGGCGATGGCGGCCAGGTTGCGCCCCGCCTGCTCCGCGCTCACCGGCGGCACCTCGGCCGTGCGCTGGCGCCAGCGGTCGTTGGTGATGGAGGAGGCGACCGCCTCGCCCGCCACCAGCTGCGCCACGTCGCGCGTGAGGGCGCCGGCGGAGATGGCGGCCAGCGGCGGCGCGGCCGGACGGCGAAAGATGCGCGGGTCCGCGTCGATCAGCGCGATGGGATACGCGTTGGCGAACGCAACCGTGCGCCCCGCGTCGCGCGCGCGGCGCAGGAGGTTCTCCGCCGCCAGCATCTCGCGCAGCGCCGTGGGGACCCAGGGCCCGAAGTGCCGCCCGTACACCCGCGCCGCGTTGCGCCCGGTGAGGAGCGTCGTCTGGCCCGTTCCGCTCTGCGGCACCCCTTCCATCCCCAGCGTCGCGTCGGCCGCGGCCAGGACGGCGCCGGCGGAGACGATGCAGCCGCGCGCGTCCAGGTCCTCCGTCACGGGGAGGCGCCCGCCCAGCATGCCGCGGATGTTCGGCAGGGTGGCGGCCGCGAACGGGTTCACCGCCCGGTCCGCGGGTCCGATCCCCACGCCGTCCAGGAAGACGAGGATCGCGCGGCTTGGCGGCTGGAGGGTGGCAGGGTCCATGGCGGGAATGTACGTGCACGGCCCGGTCCAGCAAACGGCGAAGGCCGCCGCTCCCGTGATGGAAGCGGCGGCCTTCGTCTGTTCTGCACTGCCCGGCGGCTCAGCGAGCGCGCGGAATTACCAGCTTCTGGCCCGGCTGCAGGCGGGTGGTGTTTCGCATCCCGTTGGCCCGGCGGAGCTGCGCCACCGTCATGTCGTTGCGGCGGGCGACGGTCCACAGGCTCTCGCCGCGGCGCACCGTGTGGGTGCGGGCCCGGCTGGCCGTCCGGGGGCGGCTGGCGCGGCGCGTCTCGGCGCGCTTGGCCTCGGCCCGGCGGATCTCGGCGCGGCGCGTCTCGGCTGCCTTCGCTTCGGCCAGGCGCACCACCTCGCGGGCTTCCGCCTCGGCCTTCACCCGCTCGAACTGGGCGGCGAAGAGCGAGGCGCGTCCGCGGGGGACGCGGACCGGGAACGTATTCTTCCCGGGAGGCGTCATCTTGCGGACCAGGTGCGGGTTCAGGCGCGCAAGCTCCTTCTCCGTCGACCCGATCGCGGCGGCGACCGTCTCCAGCTCCACCCCGCCCGGCACGTCCAGCGAGTCCACACGCAGCGGCAGCCAGCGCTCCACGTTGCCAAGCCCGTGCTTGTGCGGCTCCTTGGCCACCAGCGCGGCGGCAACCATCTGCGGCACGTACTCGCGCGTCTCGCGCGGCAGGGCGTGGCGGATGCGCCAGAAGTCGCCGTCCTTCCCCGTCCCGCGTCCGGTCACCTTTTTCATCACCCGCTCCACGCGGCCCTGCCCGGTGTTGTACGCCGCGGCGGCCAGGTACCAGGCCCCGAACTGCTTGTGCAGGTCCGTCAGGTAGCGCAGCGCGGCGTCGGTGGAGCGCTCCGGATCACGCCGCTCATCGACGTACGAGTCCACGCGCAGGCCGTAGTCGCGCGCCGTGGGGGCCATGAACTGCCACAGCCCCACCGCGCTCACCCGCGACTTGGCGTTGGTGTTGAACCCGCTTTCGATCATGGAGAGGTACAGCAGGTCCTCGGGCATGTCGCGCGCGCGCAGCTTGGCGCGGATCATCTCCTCGTAGCGGCCGGAGCGCTTGAGGTAGAGGGCCATCTCGTCCTGCTGGCTCCCCGTGAAGATGCCCACGAAGCGCAGCACGGAGGCGTTGCGGACGACCGGGATGTCGAAGCTCGCGGAAAGGTCGGCTGCCTGGGCCTCGGCGGCGAACAGGCTCTTGCGGAGCGCCGTCGTATTCCGTGCATCCGGGCCGTCGGTGGCGAGCACGGCGGCGCCCATGACGCTGCCGAGCAGAACCGCGACCGGCCAAGCCGTCCTGAACTCCATGCATCCTCCTTGATGGGGGGTACCGCGGTGGTGCGGGACTTCTGCAAGGCTCTGGAAACCGCTAGCGGCGAAGGTGGGAACCTGCCGGAGTCGCGTTCGCCGCCGCCGCTCCGTGCATCTAACATAGTGCATCGCAACAAGTTATTCAACCCTGCTGATGAATGAGGGGGATGGGGGATGGGGGGATGGGAAGGGATCGGCGCGGGTCGAGGCACGTTGGGCTTCACAACCCTCGTGTCATCTGGAGCGATGCGCTTCTCCGTCCTCTGCCGTTTCGCGAACCCTGGCGCGGAGCGAAGGATCTACCACGCGTGCCGAGGGGTTCTTCGTCACCGGCCGGCCACTTGCCTCGCCGGCTAGATCCTTCGCTCACCGCAGGAGGCAGGAACGCACCACCGGCTCCCGCGTGGGCGGCTGTCTCAGGATGACAACTTCGTGGACCGGCGGCTGTCCCCAATCCCCAATCCCCAATCCCCAATCCCCAATCCCCAATCCCCAATCCCCAATCCCCAATCCCCAATCCCCAATCCCCAAACTACCCCGCGGAATTCCGCCGTGACGCCAGCCGTACAATGGCGGCCATGGCGAGCCAGAAGAGCACGACCGAAAGGGGCCAGGCCAGGACCCGTGGAGCCACGATTCCGACCCCGGCCAGCACCAGCATCAGCACCGCCAGCGCGGTCACCCAGCCGATGTCTTCGCGGCCGATAAGACGCTCTCCCACCAGCGCGCGCGCGAGGACGGTGCCCGCCCGCGCCATGCGCCCCACGATGCGCCCCAGCTCGGTTCCCCGGTACGAATGCGCGCGCGCCTCGCGGGCCGTGACGATCTCCGGGCGGCGCTGGTCTTCCGCGTCGGTCACCACCAGCCGCTCCGTCGCGCGCCGCTCCTTCTTGAACTCCGCGCCGGGTATCGGCGATGTGCGCAGCGCGATCTCCACCGACGCCTCCAAGTCGGCTTCGAAGAGCGCCTCCATCTCGGCCGCGAAGGTGCGGTCCGTCACGGCCACGTCGATCTCCCAGTTCCCCAGCAGTGACGCCAGGTTCATGTTGGTCGATCCGATGCGCGACCACATCCCGTCCGCCACCGCCGTCTTGGCGTGGATCATGGGCCCTTCCCACTCGAAGAGCCGTACCCCCGCCTCCAGCAGCGGCCGGTAGCCTGCGCGCGACATCCCCCCCACGATGGGCCAGTTGTTGTAGGCGGGGACGAGGACGCGCACGTCCACCCCGTCGCGCGCGGTGGAGGCGAGCGCTTCCACCATGGCGGGGGGGAGGACGAAGTAGGGGTCGGTCATCCAGAGGCGCCGCTCCACGCCCACGGCCACGAACTGCATCAGGCGGTAGATGCGGCTCTTCCCCGGCTCCCCTTCCACCACGCGCACCGCCACGTCGCCGCGGGGGGCGACCTGCTCCGGGTCCGGCACCTCGCCGGGGGGGAGCGGGGGGCCGGCGGCGCGCCAGGTGCGGGCGAAGGCGCGGTCGATGGCGGCGGCGGCGGGCCCGCGGAACTCCACCCCCGTGTCGCGCCATGCGGTGATCCCCTCGTGCGGCGACCCCGCCCACTCGTCGCCGATGCACATTCCCGCCACGGAGGCGTAGTCGCCGTCCACGGCGACCACTTTGCGATGGTCGCGGCGCATGAAGTGGAGCGGATCGGTGATGCTGGGCGGCGCAAAGGAGCGCACCTCCGCGCCCGCCTCGCGCAACGGGCGCCAGAAGGAGCGCGGCGTGGCCCAGCACCCCACCCAATCGTACAGCACACGCACGGGCACCCCGCTGCGCGCCTTCTCCGCGAGCGCATCGCGAAAGGTGCGCCCCGCCAGGTCGTCGCGGATGGCGTAGTTCTCCAGGTGTATCCACCGCCGCGCGCCGGCGATCGCTTCCAGCCACGCGGGGAACGCCTGCGGCCCGTCCACCAGCAGCCGCGCCGAGTTCCCGCGGATCTGCCCCGCGTCCGACGAGCGCACCATCGCCCGCTCCGCGTAGCGCACGAGCGTGCGCAGCCCCGACGCTTTCGCGGTGGGCGGGTTGGGCAGGGCGGGAGGCGTTTCCGACACGGGCGCGGGGGAATCGGTGGACGGTACGACTGGCGCGGAAAGGGAAAGCAAATGCGCGGCCAGAAGCAGCGGGACGGCCCCCACCCCAGCTCGTCACCTCGCGGCCCTCCCCCAAATAACTACCTGGGGGAGGGGCGTATGCGGAGGTTCGTGTGCGCGGCTCCGTACTGCCCCCCTCTCCCGAGAACAGGAGGGCGAAGCCCCTCTCCTGTTATTGGGAGAGGGGCTGGGTGTGAGGGCCACCGTATCGAAAAAGTGCACGCAGTGCGCGCACCATTGTGGTGCGC
Source organism: Longimicrobium sp. (assembly GCA_036389135.1). Lineage (NCBI taxonomy): Bacteria > Pseudomonadati > Gemmatimonadota > Longimicrobiia > Longimicrobiales > Longimicrobiaceae > Longimicrobium > Longimicrobium sp. Next base: position 7,791 of record DASVQP010000043.1, on the reverse strand, counting down.
GCACCGATGCGGTGCACCATTCTCGCGCGGCGCGGCAACTTGCGTATGGAGTGTAAGTGGTTGCAGGGTGGCGGTTTAGGATTTGGGGGAAAGCGGTCCGGGGTGTGCCTTATGGGTGGCCGGCAGGATGGCGAAGGGGTCGGGAGGCGCCCTCAGCGGGGCACACGGGTCCCAACGCACGAGCCGAACAAGGCCGCGCCCAAAGGTGGCACGGCGCAACCACCCCGTTTGGACAGGTGAACCGATGCGTTTCAGACCCCTCGCCGCGACCGCGTTCCTCACCGCACTCGCAGCGTGCTCCGATCAGGCCGGCTCGCCGGTCGCGACCGACCCCACCCACGTCCGCTCGGCCGCCAGCGGCGCGATCCCGGGCTCGTACGTCGTGGTCCTCAACGAGGATGCCGACCCGCGCGCCGTGGCCGCCGTCGCCGGCGTCAGCCCGCGCTACGTGTACACGGCGGCGCTCACCGGCTTCGCGGCCGAGCTGAACGCCGGGCAGCTCAACGCGCTGCAGCACAACCCGAACGTCGACTACATCGAGCAGGACGCGCGGGTGCAGGCCTCCGCCACGCAGAGCAACGCCACCTGGGGGCTGGACCGCATCGACCAGCGCTCCCTTCCCCTCAACGGCACCTACACCTACACGCCGACCGGCGCGGGTGTGAACGTCTACATCATCGACACGGGCATCCGCTTCTCGCACGCCGACTTCGGCGGGCGCGCGGTGAGCGGCTACGACGCGGTGGACGGCGGCTCGGCGGACGACTGCAACGGGCACGGCACGCACGTGGCCGGCACGGTGGGCGGCGCCACGTACGGCGTGGCCAAGGGCGCCCGGCTGTACGGCGTGCGCGTGCTGGACTGCGCCGGCAGCGGCACCAACGCCGGCGTCATCGCGGGGATGGACTGGGTGGCGCAGAACCGGGTGACCCCGGCCGCCGCCAACATGTCGCTGGGCGGCGGGGCGAGCCAGGCGATCGACGACGCGATCCAGCGGATGGTGAACGCGGGCGTGACCACCGTGGTCGCCGCGGGCAACGAGAACCAGAACGCCTGCAACACCTCGCCGGCCCGTGCCGTGAACGCCATCACGGTGGGCGCCACGACGAACACGGACGCGCGCGCCTCCTTCTCCAACTACGGCAGCTGCCTGGACATCTTTGCGCCGGGCAACAACATCACGTCGGCCTGGCACACGGGCGACGCCGCCACCAACACCATCAGCGGCACCTCGATGGCCTCGCCGCACGTGGCGGGTGTGGCCGCGCTCTACCTGCAGGGCAACCCGTCGGCTTCGCCGGCGACGGTGGCCAACGCCATCGTCAGCACCGCCACCAGCAACAAGGTGACGAGCGCCGGCACCGGCTCGCCCAACAAGCTCCTCTTCTCGCTGCTGACGGCGGAGAGCGGCGGCGGCACGGGGGGCACCACGTACACGGGGAGCCTGAGCGGCACCGGCGCCTCGCAGTACCAGCCGGACGGCAGCTACTACTACAGCGCCAACGCGGGCTCGCACGTCGGCAAGCTGCAGGGCCCGTCGGGCACCGACTTCGACCTCTACCTGCAGCGCTGGAACGGCTCGTCGTGGGTGCAGGTGGCCGCGGCGGAGAGCTCCACCTCCACCGAGAGCATCACCTACAGCGGCGCGGGCGGCTACTACTACCGCTGGAGGATCTACTCGTACAGCGGCAGCGGCTCGTACACCTTCAATCTCACCAAGCCGAGCTGATCCCGCGGCTCGCTTGATGTGAATCGCCCCGCCGGCATCCGATGCCGGCGGGGCGATTCGCGTTGTGCTCTCGTCAGGGCTGCGCGGGCGCGGGCGGCACGCGCGGCGCGTTGGGATCGATGACCCTGCCCAGCAGCTCCGGCGTGGGGTCGGCCTTCCGCGCACGCGACGGCCGGGCCCTGACCGGGGCGATGCTGGTGGCGCGGGCCGGCGCCACCTTTGTCGTCCGCGCGGTGGTGATCCGCGTGCTCGTCTGTGCCCGGGTCTCCGCGTGAGCCGGCGCCGCCGCCGTGGTGACCGCGCGGGACGATGCCGATCTCCTGGTGGGCACGGTGGTGGTCAGCACGGTGGTCCGTGCCGGTGCGACCCCGCGGGCGATCGCCGCTTTCGTCGGTGCCGTGGTGACCATGACGGTGGTCTGGGTCGGGGCAAGCGAGCGCGGCTGGGCCCGGGTGGGCGCCGTGGTCCGCGTTGGAGCCCATCCCCGGGTCGAGATCCCGGCGCTCGCCGGCAGCACTTCACCCGTGGTGGTGGATGGGACCACGATGGTGTCCACCCGCGTGGCCGCGCGCGACGGCACGCTGACGACTTCGGTCCTCGCACTCGATGCACGCGACGGCACGGTGGCGGCTTCGGTCTGCGCGCCCGATGCGCGCGTGGGCACGCTGACGGCTTCGGTCTGCGCGCTCGATGCGCGCGTGGGCACGCTAACGGCCTCGGTCCTCGCACTCGACGCGCGCGACGGCTCCATGTCCCGGCCGGGAGCCGTCAGCGTGACCGCGGCGCCCTCCGGCTGGAAGGTGATGGGGATCTGCACTCGCACACCGACGGGCTCGCCGCCCACCTCGCCCGGCGCAAAGCGCATGGTGAGGGCGACGGTCCGCGCCGGCTCCTGGAGCTCAGGGTGGGTCGTGTTGACCACCCGGGCCTGCGCGACGGTTCCGCTCGGCTGCACTACCATCTCCACCAGCACGGTGCCTCCGATGCCGGAGTCACGCAGGTGCGCCGGATAGGCGCGCTGCAGCCCCTGGGTGATCTCGCTCGCGTTGCGCAGCGAGGGCTTCCGCTCTACCTGGGCGATGTCGTAGACCGGGATCGTGTCGGGCTGCGTCAGGGCGGCGCGAACGCGGATGGGGTCCGCGTCCTCGGCGGGAAAGAGGCTGGCGAAGAGTGCCGGGTGGGCCGGTGCCGGAAGCGCGTAGCCGGTGGCCGCTACGCAAAGGGTGAGGACGGCGCAGGCAGCCGCGCGTGCGGCGCGGTTGCGCGGGGTGCGATCGGTCATGGCGCGGATTCTCCTTTCCAGGAAGGAACGGGGTTCGGCAAATGCCGCGGACGCGAGTGCGGCCGCGGAGCCACGGGCGCCGACGCGCAGGAGGAGGTCGCCGTAGGTGGCGACGTCCCCGCCTCCGCGCAGGGTACGAGCATCGCAGTCCACCTCCACCGCCAGCCGCAGCCGGCGAAGCTGAAACCACAGGGCGAGATTCCACGGGACGAGCGCCGCCGCCACGGTAGCGGCCAGGATCAGGAGGGGGTCGCGGGCGCGGATGTGCTCGCCTTCGTGCCGCACCACCAGGCGCTGCATCGGCTCCGCCCAGTCCAGCGTCCAGCGCGGCACCACGATGGCGGGCCTCACGACGCCCACCACCGCGGGCCCCACCTCGTGCGACAGGAGCACGGACACGTCCGCCAGCCGCGCCGCACGCCACCCCCGCCGCCTGCGCCACAGCACCGCCACCCCCGCCGCGATCCCCGCGACCAGCAGCGCCGAAGTCGCCATCCAGAGCGCCGGCAGCACCCTTTCGACGCGCTCGGAAAGCGGGGGAGCGCGGCGCACGGCCGGCGCGGCGGGGAGATCAGCGCCGGCCGTCGCCACGGGAGCAAAGGAGACGGCCACCTGGCGCGGACGCTCCGCCAGCGCAAACGGTCCAGCGCACGATAGGAGGATGGCGCCGACCCAGACCCAGCGCGTGGGGCGCCCGTACATCCGCAGCAGCGCCTCCGCGGCGAGGGCGGCGAGGGCGAGCAGCGCCGAAAAGGCCAGGGCATAGACGAGCCAGGCGATCATGGCTTCTCCTCCGCGTCGAGGCGCTCTTGCAGAAGGCGGCGCATCCGCCGCAGCTCGTCGCCGGAGAGCGACCGGTCGGAAACGAGGTGCGTGAGGAGCATCTCCGGCGAATCCTTGAACAGCTTCCGCGTGAGCCTGCGCAGTACGCTGGTGCCGGCCTCCTGGCGCTCCACCGCTGGGTGGTAGCGGTACGCCTTCCCCTCCTCCGTGTGCTCCACGTACCCCTTCTCCTCCAGGGTACGCAGGACGGTGAGCACCGTGGTGTAGGCGAGGTCGTCCGCCAGCCGCTCGCGGACCTCCGCCACGGTTGCGCTCCCCAGGTCCCACAGCACGCCCATCACGTCCAGCTCCCGCTCCGTAAACGAGATCTCCATCGCCGCGCTCCCCGAGCTGACAGGTGGTCCAACTATATGTCTAGTAGGATGGTAAGCGATCATGCCGAGCTTGTCAACTAGTTTGTTAGTAGGTACGGGCGAACAGGAGGGGAAGTGGCCGCGCTCAGCGAGACGAAGCGCCCGCCGCGGCCGCGGAATCGGCGACCGGGAGCGGCGCACCGCGTGCGGTCCAGGTTATGATCTCGTCGCCACCCAAAAACCGGCCGATCACGCGCTCTCCGGTGATCCGCGGCCCACGCTCTCCGTGCGTCACGGTGCGCTCCAGGAGGATCAGCTGCGGAATGACGGGACGCGCGCCTTCTGCCTGCCACACGTGCCGGGTGATCGCGCTGTTGAACCAGTTGCGCCCCACCACCAGCTCGTCGAACTCGCCGAACTGCTCGAAGTACGATACGCCGACGCGCGGCTCCCAATCCGTCGACACGCCGGTGATCGACAGGTGAAGCTTCGCGCTGTCCCGCTGCAACCCGAGGCGGCGCATCATCTCCTGCACGGCGGGCTTGAACTCCGCGTTCTGGTTCGCGATGCAGGTCGACGAACTGATGAGGATGGCCACAACCTCGCGCCCCTCGGGATCGCTGTTGCTGGGCCGGTATGCGCCGGCCGCACCTTGCCCGGCGAGCGCGGCGGGTGAAGCGAGACCGATCAACGCCGCGAGTGCGAGCACCCGAATGCGGGTCATGGTTCCTGGAGAGCGCAGGGTCATTCGAACGTCCGCGCCCCGCACGCGTGGCGGGGGGGGGCGAGTACGAGGGTACACCGCCGCGCGCTGGTTGTCAACTAGTCTATTAGTAGATCGCGGAACGAGAGGAACAATCAACCCCAACGCCGCGCCGCTCTGCGTCTCCGCGCCACCGCGTGAGACCCGTCTTTCCCTGGATTGAACAGCGGCAAGGGAAGACACCTACAGGATTAACGGAAGGTTGCCGTCCCCCCGCCCCTGTTCCCTAATCCCTGCCGTCCCCTTACTTTGGTGTGTTTTTCCGTATCTCCATAGATCCGCAACGACGGCCCCAGGTCCATGAGCCAAGCCGCCCCGACCGCGCAGACCCCCGTCTCCGCAGGGCCCCCGGTGTACACGCCGGCGGCCACGCGCCCGCCGTACCTCGCGGCCCTCGCCGCGGCGGCGGCGGTCTTTGCGCTGTATGCCATCACGCTGGGACCCACCACCTGGTTCTGGGACACCAGCGAGTACATCGCCACCGCGCACATCCTGGGCATCCCGCACCCGCCGGGCAACCCGCTCTTCGTGCTGCTGGCGCGCGCCTGGGAGGTGCTTCTCTCGCCGCTCGGGCTGTCGCCCGCGGTACGCATCAACCTCTTCTCCGCCTTCATGACGGCGGGGACGATGTTCTTCTGGTACCTGGTGGTGCACCGCATCCTCACCACGTTCACGGACCGGCCGGTCTTCCGGCACGGCGGCGCGGCGGTGTCGGTGCTCATCTCGGCCACGGCGTACACGGTGTGGAGCCAGGCCACGGTGAACGAAAAGGTGTACACCGTCTCGCTCTTCACCATCGGCGTGATGACGTGGGTGGCGTTCCTGTGGCGCGACCAGGTGGAGTCGCGCCGCACGGGCCCGCGCGAAGGGCGCGGCAAGAAGTGGCACGACGACAACGCGCTGGTGCTGATCGCCTTCGTGCTGGCGCTCTCGGTGGGGAACCACCTGATGGCGTTCCTGGCCGCGCCGGCGCTGGCGGTCTTCTTCCTGATGGTGAAGCCGCAGGTGTTCGCCAACTGGCGCATCTACGCCTTCGCCGCGCTCTTTGGGCTGCTGGGGCTTTCGGCGCACCTCTACCTGCCCATCCGCTCCAACCTGCAGCCGGTGATCAACGAGGCGGCGCCGTCGTGCCCCAACCTCAGCTCGGCCATCATCAGCGTCATCGGGTTCGGCAAGATCCACCTGCCGGGCGAGTGCCCGGACCTGTTCGCCTCGCTGGCGCGCGACCAGTACCAGAAGCCGCCCGTGCTGGAGCGGCAGGCGCCGTTCAAAGCGCAGATTTCCAACTACTTCCAGTACTTCGACTGGCAGTGGGCGCGCTCCGTCAAGGGCGAGGACGGCTACTTCGGGGCGGGGCGGATCTTCGTCACGATGATCTTTCTGGCGCTGGGCGGCTTCGGCGCGCTGGAGCACTACCGGCGCGACCGGAAGAGCTTCGCCTACATCGCCACCCTCTTCTTTACGCTGTCCTTCGGGCTGGTGTACTACATGAACTTCAAGTACGGGTTCATGCAGGTGCGCGCCTTGAACCTGGATCCGGAGCTCTCCGAGGTCCGCGAGCGCGACTACTTCTTCCTGGTCTCCTTCTCCCTGTGGGGGCTGTGGGCGGGGATCGGGCTCACGGTGCTCTGGCAGCAGCTGGCCGAGGCGGTGGGCGGGCGCCGCAACTCCGCGTACTTGGGCGCGCCGGTGCTGCTGCTGGCGGCAATCCCGCTCGTCCTCAACTGGCCGTACGCGTCGCGCCGCAACGACTACACGGCGCGCGACTTCGCGTACAACATGCTGCAGTCGGTGGAGCCGTACGGCGTGCTCTTCACCAACGGCGACAACGACACCTTCCCGCTCTGGTACGTGCAGGAGGTGGAAGGGGTGCGGCGCGACGTGACGGTGATCGTGCTCTCGTACCTGAACACGGACTGGTATGCGCGGCAGCTTCGTGACATCACCAAGCCGTGCGAGCGCCCCGGCCAGGCGGACGAGGACCCCACGCGCATCATCTGCCAGCGCCCCTTCGACGCCAGCAAGGCGCCCAAGTTCTACGACGGGCGCCGCGCCCCCACGCGCACCATCCTCCCGCTGAACGACGACGAGATCCGCGGGGTGATGAACCAGGGCGCGTTCCTGACCCCCCAGGAGATGGTCTTCGAGGCGCGCGGCATCCAGGCGGTGATCCAGGCGCAGCGGCCGATCACGCCGGCGGACCAGTTCCTCCTGACGATGGTGAAGCACGCATGGGGCGACCGGCCGTTCTACTTCGCGGGCACCACCAACGTGCAGTTCGACCTGAACCTGTACCCCTTCGTGGAGCGGCAGGGGATGGTGTTCAAGCTGGTCAACGCGCAGGATGCGGGGAACGCGCTGAAGATGCCGGAGGGGCAGAACTACTCCGCGGTGCTGGGCGCGTACCTGAACCCGGAGCGCAACCGTCGCCTGGTGGAGGAGGCGTTCGAGTTCCACGGCGTCGAGAACCGCCCGCACTGGACGGACGACGCCACGCGCAACATTCCGATGCACTACTTCTACGCGCTCTCCGCCCTCGCGGCCGGCGAGGAGATCTCCGGCCGTCCCGCCGAGGCGCAGAAGTACAAGGCGCGCGCCCTGGCCTTCCAGGCGCTGTCGGACCGCTGATCCGCGCCCTCTGAACCACTGACGCGCCGCTCCGGGAATCCGGGCGGCGCGTTTGTGCATCGCCGGGGGAAGCACCGGGGATGAAGGCAACCGGCGGAGAGCACCGGGGGATGAACCCAGATCCTGCGTGGAAAAAAGAGCGAGCACCGACTTGAAGTAGTAGATTGTGAGTCACTTCCGCCAAGAAGCCTCTCACACCCGCTACACCAAACCGGTGCTCTGATGCAAGCTATCCCGACTCGCCCATACGTAC